>NZ_JBSGBK010000039.1:0-74573 GCF_053601215.1 Amycolatopsis sp. NPDC004772 | reverse complement strand
GCGGGTTTGTGTTTGGTCCGGGGTTAACCCCCGCCCCTTCCACCGCACGACGCGGGTGGCCGGCACGGTCTACTCGACCCGGCCGGAGAAGGAGACCGACGGCGTGCAGCGGCCGCGGTCCGGCGGGTTCTGGCAGCTGACCGCGAGCACGATCTTCTCCCCCGGCTGGAACCGCCAGGCCTGCAGCCAGTGGTGGTCGAGGTCGCGGAAGTTCGAGAGGCCGACCTCCAGCAAGACCGTCTTGGTGCCACCGGCGTCCCGCAGCAGGCGCAGGGTTCCGGTGTCGCCCCGCGGGTTCTGCAGGATCAGGTCGGTGATCACCAGCGTCTTGCCGGGATCCGGCAGCGTGTAGGGGAATTCGGCGAACCGGTTGACGTTCGAGTCGATCTTCGCGTCCGCGGCCACCCGGAAGTCCGTCGGCGTGCCGTCGGCGGCGGCGTTCGAGACGCGGGTCGGGGGCGTGCCGCCCGGACCCGAGCCCGGCGGCGCGGGGTTGTCGCCCGGAGGGGTCAGGCCGACGGCCTTCATCGCCTGTTCGGAGTTCTGCTTGGCCTGATCGGCGTTCTTCTTCGCCTGGTCGGCCCCGGCGCCGGCGTCCTGCGCCGCCTTCACGATCTCCTGGTTCTGTTCCTGCGCGGCCTCGCGGGCGGCCGACTTCACGGCGGGCCGCAGTACGGTGAACCACAGCGTCACCAGGGCGAGCAGGAGGACGAGCAGCGCGGCGAGCGCCGGCAGCAGCCACTTCGGCAGCAGCTGCCGCTGCACCATGGTGCCTTCGGTCTTGAGCGGCTCGGCCCCGTCGGCGGTGACGAACACCTGGAAGCGGTGCCGGACGGACTGCCCGCGCAGGAAGCGCTTCCGCGGCTTGGCCCGCATCCGGACGAACGCGGCGGTGCCCGGCGCCAGTTCGGCCCGGTCGCGCTCGAGCCGGAAGTCCAGCTCGTCTTCCGGGTCCAGCGGGCTCAGTTCGACGGCCACCGGCCGGTTGCCGCGGTTGTCGACGGCGACCTCGAAGTCGGCCTTGGAGCTGCCCTCCACCTTGGCCGGCACGATCTCGGCGGTCACCTCGGTGAAGGCGCCGAGTTCGACGGTGCCTTCCTCGACGACCGAACCGGCCGGGTCCTCGCTCGAGAACACCCGCACGCCGAAGGGAATCGTCCCGGCGGGCACGTCGGAGGACCGCGGTGGCGCGAACCGCACGGTGACCGTCCCGGTCTCCCCCGGCATCAGGTTGACCGTCGCCGGTTCCGCGGTGGCCCAGCCACTCGCATCGCCGACGACGTCGATCGCGAACTGGTCGACGACCTGCCCGGCGTTCCGGATGGTCACCGTGCAGCTCGTCTCCTGGCCGGGTTCCGCGACCAGGCCGGCCTCGGACAGCGTCGCCGTTGCTCCCATGCGCGGAAGTCTCCCTTCTGTGTCGCGGGTCCGGCACCAGCGGACGGGTGTGCGCTCGTGCGCCGGTAATTGCCCCTACGGGCAGCCGGTTCTCGCGCGGCTCAGCCGCGCGAGATGAACGGCGGTTGTTCCGTGCGCAGCACCACCAGGATCGAATTCGACTGCGCCGTCCCGAACCTCGGGCCGCTCACCGAGGTGACCGACAGCGTGCGCGGGCCGATCAGGTCGTGGTGGAAGACCAGGAACTGCGCCTCGAACCGCCCATCGACGCCCACGGTGGCCAGGCCCGGCGTCTCGGAGATCCCGTCCGACCAGGCCAGCCGGACCGTCGCGCCCGGCGGGAAGTCCGTGCCCGTCACGCGCGGGACCGAGCCCAGCGGGGCGATGCCCGGATCGACGGCGACCACCGGCTGGCGGAACACCACCCGCCCACTGGCCGTGTTGTCCCCGGGGTCGGTGTCCGGCCCGCTGGTACTGACCGTGCCGGACACCGGCGCGTCGGCCGCGGCCTTGGCCGCCAGGGAAATCCGGATCTCGACGGTCTGGCCGGGGGCCAGCGTCCCGAGCGCACAGGTGCCGCCACCGGGCGTGCACCCCGGTGCCACCGAGGTCGCGGGCAGCTGCGGCGGCAGCTGGGTGACCAGCCGGACGTTCGGCATGGGGGCCCCGGAACCGTTGTGCACCAGGAAGGTCAGCACCACGTCGTCGCCGCCGACGAACAGCGGGACCGCCGACACCGCCAGCCCCACCGACAGCGAGCCCGGCGTGACCGGGGGCGCCGGCTTCGGCCCGACGGTGACCACGGCCGTGGCGGAGTTGTCCTGCGCGCCGGCGTCCTGGCCGGCCGTGGTGACCGTGCCGGTGGCGGCCTGCGCCCCCGGTTCGGTGCCGGTGGCGCTGAACCGCACCCGCGCGCTCGCGCCCGGGGCGAGCGTGCCGAAGGCGCAGACGAGGTCGGGTGTGCAGGTGCCGGCGCTGGTGATCGGCGCCTGCGGCCGCAGGCCCGTGGTCAGCCGGACGAACAGCCCGACGCCCGGCGAAGCGGCGACGCCGTGGTTGGTGACCACGAACTCGAACGTCGTCAGCCCGGAGAACGGGATGGTGGCCGGGACGGCGGTGGCGGTCACCCCGACGTCGGCGATCCGCTGGAACGCCGGCTGCGACGCGCCACCCGGACCGGCGATCAGGACCGCCGACGCCCCGCCGGCCGATGGCACGGTCCGGACGCTCGGCCGGGACTCCGAGGGTGCGCTGTCGAAGGCGACCAGCGTGCCGTCCGGCGACCAGGCCGGGTCGTCCACGGTTCCGGTGTCCTGCACCAGAACCCGCCCGGGCCCGCCGTCGGCGGGGGCCACGCAGAGCTGACGGCGGTCGTTGTGGAACACCAGCGCGGCGCCGTCCGGCGAGACGTCCGCCGAGCCCTGCCGCCCGATACCGCACGGCTCCCCGAACGACGGCGAGAGGTCCCGGTGGGTGCCGGCGACCACGCTGTCCGGCCCGGCGGTCAGCGCCACCTGCCACAGTTCCTGCCGGTCCCCGCCGGGGTCGACGGACATCACGGCGGTCTCGGTCGCGGTGCCGCCGCGCCCGGTCGCCGTGCACGTCACCGTGGTGGCGCCGACCGGGAAGAGGCTCCCGGACGACGGCGTGCAGAACGGCGTGAGCGGTGTTTCGCGGTCGGCGTCGATCGCGGTCGCCGGGTAGTCGATGACCGTGGGCGCGGTCCCGGTGACGGTCTTGTCGTGCACGGTGATCAGCGGCAGCCGCGGATCCTTGACCCGCACGGTGACGTCTTCGGTGTAGCCGGGCCGGACGGCGGACTCGCCGTTCAGCCGGAACTCGACCCGGCAGTGCAGGAAAGCTCCGATCGGTGCGGTCGGCGAGACCGTGGCGATCTCGACGAAGTGCGCGTCGGTGCCGCCGGGCACCTGCGGCGTCCCGTCGGGGTCGAACGTGAGCGTCAGGCCCGGGTCGCAGAACGGCACCGGCTGCACCTTCACCTGGAGGTCGGTGATCCCCTTCACGATCGCGGTGCTGATCTGGCCGGGGTCGGTGCTCTCGGTCAGGACGCCGTCGGTGGCCTTGGTGAGCGCGCTCGCCTGACCGCGGCCGTCGAGGGCTCCGTCGTTCTCTTCGGCGAGACTGCTTTCCGAGCCGCCGCTGCTCGTCACGGCCGGGACCGCGACCACCCGGATCTTCGCGGCCGTCAGCGCGTCGACGACGGCCGCGGTCGTCGGGAACGTGCCCCGCTCGTTGTCGGCCGGCGACTCGTGGCTGGCGGCGTCGCCGACCAGCACCACGATCCGGTTGCTGGTGTCGCGGAAGCCGATCGCGCCCGTCGAGACCTTCTCGAGGGCGTCGTACCAGTCTTCGGCGGTGTCGTCGCCGCCGGTGGCGGTGATCCGGCCGAAGGCGTCGGTGAGTAGCTTGCGCTGCTCGTCGGTGTCGGCCGGGGTGAGCGGCTGCTGGACGTGGAACGACCGCGGCGGGTTCGGCGGCGGGCCTTCGCCCGGGTGGTCGTCCACGCGGTCGCCGTACGCGGCCACCGCGAAGTTCGCCGACGGCTGCACCTTCTGCACTTCCTCGATGACCTTGCCGAGGTTCGTCTTGACGTTCTCGATGACCCCGTTCATCGACCCCGTCTGGTCCATCAGCAGCACGATGTCCGGCTGCGCCGGGACCTTGTCCGTCGGGACCGTCTTGGGCACCGAGCCGGAACTGCCCTGTCCGACCGGCATGTCCACCACCGTCGGCTGTACCCGCCCCGGTGGCGGCGGCGCGATCCGCGAGGCCGCGCGCGTCAGGGTGATCTTCGTGCCGTCGGCCGACCACACCGGCTGCGTGTCGCGGCCGGTCAGGTACGGCGGGATCGGGATCTCGCCGAGGATCCGGCCGTCCGCCACGCGGGCGATCCGCACGGTGTCGGAGCGGGTTTCGCCGCGGATGGCGGTGTTGGTGAACGCGATCATCGTGGCGTCCGGCGACCAGGCCGGGTGCTGTTCGCGTTTGGTCCCGTCCCGCGGGCCGGTCAGCGCGCGGGGTGCGCTGCCGTCGGCGTTCGCCACGACGACCTCGGTCTGCACGGACTCGCCCGGATCGGCCTGGGTGTAGGCCAGCTGGGAGCCGTCGGCGGAGAACGCGGGGTCGAACTCGTCGGCGCCGGGGCGGTTCGTGAGGTCCCGGCGGTCGCCGCCGGTGGCGTCCGCGCTCCAGATGTCCGAGGTGGCCCCGGTGCGCAGCTCGGTGAACACCGGACGGCCGTCCGGGCGGAACGCCGGCTCGGTCTCGCCGGTGTCCGGCAGCGCCGAGATGACCGAGATCCGGCCGCCCGCGATCTCCTTGACGTCGCCGAGCGGGTCCTGCGCGTGGGTCGTGAAGGCCAGCCGGGCACCGTCGCGCGACCACGCCGGCTCCGCCGAGTCGCCGGGGTCGGGGACCGCGCGGGTGACCGCGCCGCCGGTTTCGGCGACCAGCGCCACGTCGCCGGCCGGGTGGAAGCGGGTGGTGGTGAACGCGATCCGCGCCGGGCCCCACGCCGGCTGGGTGTCGGCGGCGGGGTCGGCGGTCAGGCGCGTCGGGGTCCCGCCGGCGGCCGGGACGGTGTAGATGTCCCCGGCCGGGTCGTCGCGGGTGCTGCTGAACGCCAGGCGGGTGCCGTCGGGCGACCAGCTCGGGGAGTCGTCGGTCGCCGGGCCGGACGTCACCTGGCGGAGGCCGCGGCCGTCCACGCCGATCACGAACAGCTTCCGGCTGCCGGTGCGTTCGGAGGCGAACGCGACCGTGCGGCCGTCCGGCGACAGCGCCGGGTGCAGGTCGACGGCGTCGTCGTTCGTCAGCGGCACCGCCGTCCGGGCGCCGTCGGGGAGGTAGTACAGCTCGCCGTCCTGCTCGGCACCCCCGGCGGCGGCGCGGTGGCTCACCCACACGAGGCCGCCGGTGCTCGCGGACGCGTCGGAATCGACGCCGCCGGCCCCGGCCGGCAGCGCGGGCGCCGCGCCTTCGCCGGTGGCCTCGTAGAGGCCGGTGGTGGCGTCGCTGACGTACCCGACGCGGTACGGCGCGGCCACCGGCGCCGGTGCCTGTGCTTCGGTCGGCGAGAGCGCTCCGCTGATCGCCCAGCCGCCGAGCACCGCGACGACCGCGATGCCCGCCACCGCTCGGTTCGCGCGCATGGTCGGTCCTCCCCAAAAGACTTCGGATGCTCAGCCGGCTTCGAACAGCTCGATCTCGGAGATCGCGACGTCCGTGCCGTCGAGCGAGCGGTACAGCCCGGTCACGTGCAGCTCGACGCTCGTGGCGCCTTCGCTGTTCTCGATCGGGACTTCCTGGGAGTCCGGCGTGTCGGCCAGCACCATGTCGTAGGTCTTGCCGGTGGAGAAAACCAGGTGCAGCTTCTGCGGCCGGTGCGCGGCCGGGAAGTTCGCCGCGTCGCCGGAGTACACGATCGCCTTCCGCAGGTCCGCCGGGTGGTCGAAGGTGAACACCAGCACCTGTTCCTTGTCGCCCGGGGCCGCCCAGAACGTGTTCTTGGCGTTGTCGGCGACCAGCGGGGCCGCGTGGCCGTTCGCCTGCGCGGTCGCGGTCACCTTGATCGGGTGGACCGGGTTCAGCTTGGCCTCGAAGATGCCGGTCACCTGGCTCCACAGGCCCACCGCCGCGGTGTTGATCGCGGTGCGGAACGGCTGGTACAGCGCGTAGATCAGCGCCGAGAAGATGAGCGCCACGGCGACGGCCCGGCGGATCACCTTCCCGACCGTCCGGCGCGCGGCCCCGGCCCGGCCGGTCCGGCGGCGGACCCCGTCCTGGCCCGGCCGCGCCCCCGCCTTGTGTTCCTTCGGCTTGCGGCCGAACAGCCGCCGCCACCACGACGTCTTGACGACCTCGGACTCGGCCAGCGACGCGCCGCAGCGGTTGCAGAAGTTGCGGGTCGGCGCGTTGCCCTTGCCGCACCGGCCGCAGATCAGGTCGCCCGGGTTGAGGACCTGCTCCTCCACGGTCTGCTGCACCGGCTGCCGGACCGGGGCGATCGGCTCCGCGGGCTGCACGACCTGCTGCTGCACCACCGGCTGGGCCTTGACCGCGACCGGGCCGTCGTCGTCCCACTTCAGGTAGCGGCCGCATTCGCCGCAGAACTCGACGTCGGCGGGCCCCTGGTGCCCGCACTCCGCGTAGATGACCATCTCCGTCAGCCCTCCAGCACTTCCACCGTGACCCGCACGTGGGCGGGCACCGCATCCACGACCGTCGCCGTCAG
This sequence comes from Amycolatopsis sp. NPDC004772, assembly GCF_053601215.1. Taxonomy (NCBI): domain Bacteria; kingdom Bacillati; phylum Actinomycetota; class Actinomycetes; order Pseudonocardiales; family Pseudonocardiaceae; genus Amycolatopsis; species Amycolatopsis sp. NPDC004772. The sequence goes on along the minus strand of NZ_JBSGBK010000039.1, from coordinate 67,921 downwards.
CCGGCGCACGTCGACCCGCGCCGGATCGGGCACCCGCACGAGCACCCGCACCCACGTCGGACCCGGGTCCGGCAGCGGTGCGCCCGGCTGCGGGTCGGCGACGACCCCGCCACTGTCGGTCACCTCGACCACGCCGCCGGTCAGCAGCCGCACGTGGTCGGTGAGCCCGCGCCGCGTGCCGCGCCACCGGTGCAGGTCGACCGACCGCGTCACGAGTTGCCGCAGCTGTTCCGGGCTCCAGCTCTCGTCGACGCGCAACGCGACCCAGTGGGCCAGCCAGCCGACGAAGTCGGCGGGCGCCACGCCCGGGTCGAGGTAGCCCGAGAAGTTGTCCAAAGTGGAGATGACCGGCGCGAGGACCTCGTCGAGGGCGCCGGTGAACCCCTGCACGAACCGGTCCTCGGCGTACACCGAGGGCAGCTGCTCGCCGATCGGGTGCGGGGTCGGCAGCCCGGGGACGCCCGTCCTCATGCGCCCGCCTCCCGCACCCGCACCTGGTGCCCGAACGAGAACGCGAGCGCGTTCGGCGGCAGGTCCAGCCGGTCCACCTGCTCGCCCCGCTCCCGCGTGATCGGGTTGGCCGCGAACAGCCGCACGTCCTCCACCAGCTCGACGCCGGGAAGCCGTTGCAGCACCGCGAACACCTCGCCCGACTGGACCGGGCGGCCGAAGGGCCAGCCGTCGCCGTCGGGGCCGCCGCTGATCGGGTTGAAGTAGTCGTAGAGGGCCTGGCTCGCCCGGGCGCCCAGGGTCCCCGCCGTCGTCCGGCGCCGGGCGCGCAGCCGCGCCACCACCGTCACCCCCTGGTAGAACGGGGGTTCCACGGACACGAGCGCGCCCACGCAGCGGCGTTCGCCGAGGTGGCGCTCGATCCGGGCGCGCATGCCGGCTTCGAGCATCAGGGTCGCGAAGGCGAGCTCACCGGTGTCGGGCACGGCCGGCACGACGAGCACCCGGATCGCGCCGGTCTCGCGGCCGTCGGGCCCGTGCGCCGGGATGCAGCGCACCCGGGCCGCTTCCGGTGCCGCCTCGCGGGCGAGCTGTTCGTAGTCCTCGGCGGTCACGGCCCGGTCGCGGGTGCGCAGCAGCAGCGGGCCGCGGACCGCCGCGTCCCGGACCGATTCGCCGTCCACCCCGCCGATCGCCGGGCGGCGGTTCACCACGCTGCTGACGAACGGGATCGGGTCCCGCTGCACTTCGAGGACCTCGCGGGCGACGTTGCCGCGCCGCCCGCCGCCGGAGCGGTACTCGGGCACCCGGATCGCGGCGGACTTGGCCGGGACCGCCCCGTAGTACCGGAGGCCGCCCTCGGGCTGGCGCACCGCGGGCCCGAACTCGACCTGCCCGCCGACCCGGTCGAGCAGGACGTGCCGGTCGTCCGGGCCGGAGTCGGCGAAGGAGCGGACCTCGGTCCACGGCTGCCAGCCGTCCGGGCCCGAGACCTCGACGACCAGTTCGCCCTCCCCGACGACCACCGGGGGCCGGCCGAGCGGGAACCGCTGGCCCGGCGTGCCGTCCGACGTCCCGACAACCTCGTTGCGGATGATCTCGGCGTGCACGGCCCCGACCGTGCCGCCGATGGTGGAGGCCTCGACCGCGTGCAGCCGCGGCGGGCGCTGGTAGAACGGCTGGTTCTGCTTGGCCTCGACCAGCCGGCACCGCAGCCAGCCGGCCCGCTGCCGCGCGAGCACCGACATCGCGTGCCCGGCCGGGACGTGCACCACGATGTCGCCGGCCCGGTTGAACGCGCCGGTGCTGTCGCGGTCGACCTCGCACGCCGCCCAGCCGGTGCCGTCCCAGGCCTCCCACAGCCACGGCGGGTCGCGCGGGTCGACACCCTGGCCTTCGACCTCGCAGTTCATCCGCAGCAGCACCGCGCAGCCGGGCACGGCGTCCGACAGTCCGAAGAGGACGGAGTCGCCGGGGGCCGGGGTTTCGGAGAAGGCCGCGGGGCCGCCGCCGACGAGCAGTTCGTCGGTGCGGTCGACCGGCGGCAGGCCGGCGTCGGCCGTGCCGGTCGCCAGGTGCGCGAGCGAGCACGGCACGATGTTCAGCGTCCGTTCCACCGTGAAGACCACCGGGTCCTCGACCTCGTTGCGCACGCTCGCGACCTGCTTGCCGCTCGCGACGACCACCGGGACGTCGCGGGCGGCCGAGAGCCAGAACGTCACGTCGGCCCGCGCCGCGGCCGGCGGGAACAGCCGGACCCCGATCAGGTCGAGGAACCGCAGGTAGTGCCGGTCGGGCACCCGGTTGAGCCGGTAGAGCAGCTGGTCGACCATCTGCGCGAACGTCTCGATCAGCGTGACGCCGGGGTCGGAGACGTTGTGGTCGGTCCACTCCGGGCAGTTGCGCTGGACCAGGTACTTGGCTTCGTCGACCAGGTCCTGGAACCGGCGGTCGTCGAGGTTGGGCATCGGCAGCGACATCACGCACCGTCCTCTACGGACTCGTGCGGCGGGATGACGTAGAACGGGAAGACGAGGTTGCGTGGGTCGTTGGTGCCGCGCAGCCGGTAGCGGATGTCGATCAGCAGGGTGCCCCGGTCGGCTTCGTCGAAGCTGACGACGACGTCGTCGAGGGTGATCCGCGGCTCCCAGCGCTCCAGTGCGACCCGGACCTCGTAGGCGATCTGCCCGGCGGTCGCCGCGTCGGCGGGCGCGAACACGAGGTCGTGCACCGCGCAGCCGAACTCGGGACGCATCGGGCGCTCGCCCGGCGAGGTCGCCAGGATCAGCCGGATGCTCTCGACGACCTCGCGCTCGCCGCCGACCAGCGCGATCGAGCCGGTCGCGTCGGTGTGGAGCGGGAACGCCAGTCCCCGGCCGAGGAAGTCCATGTCAGCCTCCGATCAGGACGGTCGGGCAGCCCATGACGATCGGCGCGCCGCAGGCGGCCAGGTCTCCCATCCGGGCCGCGGGCATGCCGCCGATGAGCACCGTCGGGCAGCCCGGCGGCGCGATCGGCGTCGGCGGGTGCACCGCGGGCGGCGGGAACGAGCACGTGTGCAGCGTCCCGACGTTCGCGGCGGGCATCCCGCCGATCAGCACGGTCGGCACCCCCGGGCCGGCGATGACGCCGGGGTGCCCGGTCGGGTCGCCGACCCTCGCGGCTGGTGGCATGCGCACTCCCCCGTCAGTTGATCTTGACCACGCTGCCGCGCACGGTGACGACACCGCTCGCGGTCAGCTCCGTCTGGCCCTGGCCCGCGACCGAGACGGTGGCGCCTTCGAGCTTCGCGCCGGCCGTGCCGCTCAGTTTCAGCTGGGCGGACGCCTCGATGCTGGCGTCGGTCTGGGACTTCACGGACACCTTCTGGCCCTTGAGCTCCAGCGGCCCGGTGCCGGCGTCGATGCTCACGCCGTTCTGCGCCTTGACCGTGACGCTCTTGCCGCTGGTCACCTCGATGACCTGGTTCTTCTGGTCGATCTTGACCACGAACTTCGCGTCCCCCGACGACAGGATGATGCCGTCGTCCTCGGCGAACTCCAGCTTGTGGCCCTTCCGCGAGACGAACCCGCGCAGCGCCACCTCCCCGCTGTTGCCGTCGACGATCGCCTTGGTGAACTTCGACGGCGCCGCGTCCTTGCTGTTGTAGAGGCCGCCGAGGACGTAGGGCGCTTCGAAGTCGCCGTGTTCGAAGCCCACCAGGACCTCGTCACCGACCTCCGGCAGCACCACCGCGCCGCGGTCCTTGCCCGCCCCGGGCTGGACCGTGCGCGCCCAGGTGCTCGTGAAGTCCTTGTCCAGCCAGGGGAACGTGAGCTTGACGCGGCCGAGCTTCGCCGGGTCCTTGAGGTCGGTCACCTGCGCGGGGACGACCCCCGGCCACGCCGAAGTCTTCGCCCCGCCCGCGACCAGGCCGTAGAGCGAGCGTTCCTGGCGGCCGGACACGGCGAACTCGGTGGTGTAGCCGACTTCGTCGTTGAACAGGTGGCGCGTGCTGGTCAGCGTGTACTTGCCGGAGAAGGGCTGGCCGACGCCGGTGAGCGTGACGGCGGTGCCCGCGCGCAGCTTCGGGTTGCCCTTGGCGACGCCGTCGAGTTCGGTGCAGGCGCTGCCGAACCGTTCGGCGAGTGCCTTCGCGGTCGCGTCCGCCTCGCCCTGGGCGCGCCGGGGCGCGGCGGCGTCGAGGAAGGGCGGGCTGGCGAACTTGCCCGCCAGCGCCACCGGGTCCACCCCCGGGACTTCGGTGCCCGCGTTCTTCGGGGTCGCGGTGGCGGTGATCGGCTGCTTGTTCTCGTAGTCCCAGCCGGTGACCCGCACCTCGGGGACCTGCTCGGCCGCGGTGACGCTGGCGCGCAGGTTGAGCAGCGTGCCGTGGGCCTCGAGGACGAGCGGGTCGGCGGTGGCCTTGGTGGTGGTCGAGGGGGCGCCGGACGGCTGCTCCGGCAGTTCGAAGTTCAGCTTCCCGTCCCGGACGGCGATCTGCGCGCCCACCGCGTCGGCCAGCCGGGACAGGAACTCCCAGTCGCTGACGTTGTCCTGGGACAGCTGGGTGTTCGGCCGGCCGCCGAAGCCCTTGACGTTGTCGATCTTGCCGACCGGGATGTTCGCGCGCTGGGCGACCTTGCGCACGACGTCGGCGATGGTCATGTTCGGGTACGCGGTGACCCGGCGGCCGCGGAACAGCCGGTGCGCGTGGTCGTACCCGCGGACCTCGGTGAAGGTGCCGTGGTTGTCGAGGTCGATCGCGACCGCGGTGACCTCGCCGGAGAGCAGGTCCTGCGGGCCTTCCGGGTCCGACGTCTGGACCTTGAGCCGGATCTTGGCCCCGACCTTGAACTTGCCCTTCTCCAGCACGACGGTCCCGGGGTCGCGGAAGCGCAGCACGAAGGTGTCCGGCAGGTTCCGGCTGTCGTCGACGTAGGCGTAGCTGAGCATCACCTTGACGTCGTCGGGCAGCGTGGTGCCCTCGACCTCGACCAGGAGGGTGTTCGTGAAGGTCTCGTTAGCCATCGAGCTCCTCCAGCGCGGGCACCAGGAGCCGGGTGCCGGGCCGCAGCCGCATCGGGTCGTCGATGTCGTTGGCGGCGGCGATCTCGCGCCACTTCCCGGCGTCACCGTAGGCGCGGAACGCGACCGAGGGCAGCGAGTCCCCGGCGACGAGCACGTGCGTGTCCCGCGCGGCGAGCGCGCCGGAGGTCGGGTTCTGGCCGCCCAGCTCGCCGGAGATCTCCTCCAGGTTGACCGTGCAGACCGCGCGCACCGGCGTCCCCGACGGCGTGAACAGGGTGTACTTCGCGGTGACGGAGGCGACGTAGGCGGGGAAGCCGGTCATCCCGCCCCACTTGAAGATCACCCACGGCGGCGAGGGCTTCTTGTGCTGGCGGCTGTCCTCGGTGGCCACGCAGCAGGTGAACAGCTGCTCGACCTTCTTGACGACGGCGTCGTCCATCTTGTCGGTGGCGTCGAGGAACATTTCGAGCGCCAGCTTGGCCGGATCCGACCCCTTGAACTGCGGCGGCGCGCTCTTCTTGGCGTTCGGCTGCGCGTCCCGGCCCCACTTGGCGTTCTTGCTGACCGACAGTTCCTTGGGGTTGAACTGGAACTTGATGTCGAACATCTTGTCCCCGGGCGGCTGCCCGGTCCCCCCGGACTGAGGCGGCTTCCGCACTTCGAGCAGGGCGCGCTGCAGGTTGCTGGGCGCGCCTGAACTGTAGGCCGCCGTGGACTGGGCTCCGGCCGAGGTGAAGGCGACGGGTGAGGACATCGGCGTCAGCCCTTCTTCGCCGGGCTAAGGAAGCCGTGGTGGGCCAGTTCGAGGGTCTCGGTGGCGACTTTGGGTGAGTCGGGCGAGAGCTGCGGCCCGCTCCACCGCACCGGGACGACGCCTTCGAGCGCCCAGCTGGCGATGACCTTCCCTTCGAGGGTGCGCGCCTCGATGGTGGCGGTCTTGCGTTCGATCCCGCTCGCCAGGCTGGCGAACCACTTGGTGATCTGCGAGCTGGCCTCGGTGACCGGGCGCGAGAGCTTGATGTTCGAGTACTTGATCCGGGTCGGCAGCTGCCAGACCATGCCGTTGTTGCCGCCTTCTTCCCGCTGTTCCATGACGAATTCGCAGCCGAGGCCGTCACAGCTGGAGAAGGCGCCGAGGTTGCCGAGGTTCTTGTCGTCCAGTTTGACGACATAGCAGACGGCAACGGCCTCTTCGGTGTCCGCCATCGGTGGCTCCTCCTTCAGTGCGGGCGGTCGGTGAGCGCACCCCGGCGCTCACGGTCGAGACGAAGTTCGGTCTTGAGGCGGCGCAGCAGCGGGTCGAAGAGTTTCTTGACGAGCTCTTCGGTTTCCGGCTGCGGCGGTGGTGCCGCGACGGGGGCGGGTGCGGGGACGGGGTCCGGGTCGCGCTGGACGACCGTGGTGACGGCCGGAGCGGGGGCGGGCGCAGGGACGGGTGGTGGGTCCGGTGTGGACGGTGAAGCCGGGTCGACGATCCTGGCGACGGGCAATTCGGTCTGGAGCTGCGCATCGGGAGTGCGAGGGGTGCCGTCGATCGCCCGGGCGAGGGGAAGTGGTGATGCGGTTGTGGTCTCGGCGTCCGCGGTGCGAGCCAGCGCGGAGGTGGTGTGGTGGGTGGTCTCGGCGGCGCGAGCCACGGTGAGCGGCACCGCTTCGGCGGTGTGAGTTTCGATCGCCCGTGCCGGCACCGGTGCTCCTGCTGAGCTTTCGACGGCGCGAGCCGCGAGGAGCGGCAGCGCGGCTCCCGCCACGGGCGCCGAGCCTTCGGCCATGCGAGCCACGGGGAGCTCCGGCAGCCCGGCTCCGGTCAACGGGGAGGTCTCGATCGCCTGTGCTGCTGCTGTCGACGGTGTTCGCGGGCCATCGACGGGTCGCACCGGGGTCTCGGTCATTCGCGCGATCGGGAGCGTGGTTCCCGCCGCGGGCAGGCCCGGACTCTCGACAGCCCTCGCCACCGGCTTCGCTGCTCCGCCCCAGAGTCCCGAGGTCTCGATGGCCCTCGCCACCGGAAGCGGCGGCACCGCAGCCCCGCCCACCGAGCCTTCGGGCGCCGGGGCCACGGAGAGTCCTGAGGTTTCGATCGCCCGTACCACTCCGGTCGCCGGCGGACCATCGATGGACCGCGACACCGGAAGAGGCGGGGTCTCGGCCGGTCGCGCGATCGGAAGTGCGGTTCCTGCCGCGGGCAGGCGCGGAGCTTCGATCGCCACCGCCTTCTCCGCTCCGCCCGGCAGTCCTGAGGTTTCGATGGCCCTCGCCACCGGAAGCGGCGGCACCGCAGCCCCGCTCGCCGAGTCGTCGGCTGCGCGGGCTACGGCAAGTCCAGAGGATTCGATCGCCGTCGCCAACGGCACCCGGGCCCCGCCCGCCGAGTCGTCGGCCACGCGAGCCACCGACGGTCCCGCAGGTTCGATAACCCTCGCCACCGGCAACGAGGGCACCCCTGCCCCACTCGCCGAATCCTCGGCCACGCGAGCCACGGAAAGTCCCGCAGGTTCGATAGCCCTCGCTACCGGCAACGACGGCACCGCAACCCCGGCCGCCGAATCCTCGGCCACGGAAGGCCCCGCAGTCTCGATGGCCCTCGCCACCGGCAACGACGGCACCACAGCCCCGCCCGCCGAGTCGTCGACCGCGCGAGCCACCGACAGTCCCGCAGGTTCGATGGCCCTCGCCACCGGCAGCGACGGCACCGCAACCCCACCCGTCGAATCCTCGGCCACGCGCCCCACGGAAAGTCCCGCAGTCTCGATGACCCTCGCCACCGGCAACGACGGCACCCCGGCCCCACCCGCCGAATCCTCGGAATGCCCCGAGGATTCCATCGCCACCGGCGGGACCGCAGTCCTGTCCGCCGGGCCTTCGGCCGCGTGAGTCGCGGGAAGTCCCGGGGTCTCGATGGCCCTCGTCATCGGGGCCGGACTGCCGGCTGCGCGGGCGACCGGGAGCGGAGCGCTCCGGGGCGCTCCTGGTGAGTCTTCGACCGCTCGAGCGATCGGGAGCAGCGGTCCCTGGCCGGCCGGTGTCGTCGGGAGAGATGCGTCCACCGGCGGTTTCGTTGCCGGAGATCCGACCGCGCGCAGCACCGGAAGCGGCGCCTCCTGCCCGACCGGTGGCACCGGGCTCGCCGATGCCGAGGACTCCTGCGCCACCGAGGCCTCGGCCGCCGGCAGCGTGGACCTCTGCACCTCCGGCGCACCAGAGGACGCCGCCGCTGGCGCAGACCGCTGGGCCACCGGCAGCGTCGAAGGCTCGTTTGCCTGCGTCGCCCGAACGCCCGGCTCCTCCGCCACGGGGAGCGCCGGAGTCTCAGCCGTCCGGGACACCGTCACGCTCGGCTCCTGCGCCGTCGAGGCGACCGGCAGCGCCGGAGGCCCCGGCAACGGCATGGAAACGCTCGTCGAGCCGCCTGGTGTCCCGGGCGGCTCCGTGGCTTCGAACGGGCGGAAGCTGTTCACCGGTGGTGACCCGGTCGTCCGCGACGCCGGCGCGGGTGGCGCTCCCGGCGCGTCCGCGAGGCGGGACACCGGGAGTCCCCCTCCGGCGGGGGCAGGCAGCATCGGCGCGCCGAGCCCCAGCCGTCGCGGGGTTGCCTGCTCCGGCCGCTGGACGAGCGGCAGCTCAGGTTCCGGAGCCGACGGCGCCGGAGAGGGCGTCACCGAGGGCTCCTCCAAGGACCCGGTCAAGGGCGCTGCCAACGCCTCCGCCGGGCTGCTCGAGGCCGCCGGTGTGTCCACAGGGGACGGTTCCGCGATCGCCTGGAGGGTGCGCACCGGCGGGGTGTCCACCCTCCCCGCCGACGTCAGCCGCGGCACGACATCGGGCCTCCCCACGACCGGCAGTGCCAGTGGCAGCTCGGGAGATTCCGGAGCCACGACCCGCTGCACCGGCGGCCCGCCCACCGTGGCCGGCCGCAGCAGGTCGCCGATCACGCCCGCCGGCTCTGCCGGGCCCACCCGGTGCCCCAGGGGCTCCAGGTAGCCCGGGCTCCGCCACGACGTCAGCGTCGCGCTGAATTGCTGCACCGGGTTCACCAGCGGGTGCTCGGCCAGCACCCGCTGGATCGGCGCCACACTCCGCCACTCCCCCCGCGTCACCGGCACCGAAACAGGCGAAGGCGTAGCAGGCGCCTTCCTGCGGAACCACATTCCAGCGTCACCGTCCCTGGCTCATCCGGGTGTTGATCCGGGCGATCTCGGCGACGTAGGTCAACCGGTCGGGGTGTTCGAGGTCGAGGATGTCGTCGAGGGACCAGTGCAGGTGGTAGGCGACGTACGCGACTTCCTCGTGCAGCCGGTCGGCCGCGTACGTCACGATTCCCCCAGGCGGCCACCGGCGACGTCGACGACGAAGCCGTGGCCGCACTCGGGGCACGCCACGCCCGCCCTGGTGTGGCCCTCGCTGTTGACCCGGCGGTACATGTCCTGCAGGAACGCCAGGTCGGAGGCGAACAGGTTCTCGATGATCCCCGCGTGCACGTCGGTGATGTCGCCGATCCGGGTGACCACCCGGGCCAGCAGCACCACCGTGAGGAACGCCGAGTTCTCGCGCACCCGGTCGTCCCGCAGCGGGATCAGCTCGTCGCGGGCGGTGGCCAGGCGCATCACCCCGGAGTGGTGCACCTTGCCCTCGTCGTCGACGTACCCGCGCGGGAGCTCGAACGCGAACTCCGTCCGCAGCTTCGGCCGCTCGGTGCGCGGCTCGTCCGAAGCGACGGGAGCCTCCGGCGCCGAGGCCATCACCCTGCGCATCGGCTCACTCGACTTCCATCTGCTCGTAGGTGATGACGAGCTTCTCGGTGAGCACGCTCGTGTCGCCGGCCTTCAGCGAGCCGATCTCCAGGCTCTTCGGCCAGGCGTTGGTGAGCTTGTAGCGCTTGATCGCGGCGCCTTCGTAGTCGTAGACGATGATCGCGCCGCCCTTGCGGGCCGTGGTCATCTTGCCGAAGTGGGCGTCCTTGACCCACTTCTCGAAGCTGTTGTCCTCGGTGAGGCCGCGGGTCAGCGTGACCTCGCCCGCCTTGGGGCGGCCGGGCAGCTTCTTGATGACGTACTTGCCGTCGACGGTGTTCTGCTTGAGCTCGATGACGTCCTGCTCCATCTTGAGGCCGGAGACCTCGGAGATCTGCTTGATCTGGACGCCGTCGATCTCGAGCCCGAAGGAGTGGCCGACGGCCTTGTCGAGATCGGGAAGTGCCATGTCAGAACCCCTTCATCACTCGTTGACGAGGCTGGTGCCGCCGGACATCTGGGCCAGCCGGAAGATCACGAACTCCGCCGGTTTCACCGGGGCGATGCCGACTTCGCAGATCACCTGGCCGAGGTCGATGCCCTCGGCGGGGTTGGTCTCGCGGTCGCACTTGACGAAGAAGGCCTCGTCCGGGGTCAGCCCGAAGAGCGCGCCCTTGCGCCACTCCATCACCAGGAACGCGCTGATCGTGCGCCGGATCCGGGCCCACAGCGCGTCGTCGTTGGGCTCGAACACGACCCACTGGGTGCCGCCGAGGATCGACTCCTCGAGGTAGTTGAACAGCCGCCGGACGTTCAGGTAGCGCCACGCCGGGTCGCTCGACAGCGTCCGCGCGCCCCAGACCCGGATGCCCTTGCCGGAGAACGACCGCACGCAGTTGACGCCGATCGGGTTGAGCAGTTCCTGCTCCGCCTTGGTCAGGTGCGTCTCGAGGGCGAGGGCGCCGCGGACGACCTCGTTGGCCGGGGCCTTGTGGACGCCGCGGGTGGCGTCGGTGCGGGCCCACACGCCGGCCATGTGGCCGCTCGGCGGGATGAACGTGTTCGTGCCCGACGCGGGGTCGAGGACCTGCACCCAGGGGTAGTAGAGCGCGGCGTACTTCGAGTCGTACCCGGCCGCGTCCATCCGCCAGCTGCGGACTTCCTGGGGGTTGAGCGCGGGCGGTGGGTCGATGATCGCCATCCGGTCGCCCATCAGCTCGCAGTGCGCGATCATCGCCAGCTGCACGGCCTTGACCGTGTCGAGGTCGATCAGGTCGCGCTGGTAGGCGGCCATCAGGTCCGGCGCCGCGACCATGGTGATCTCGTCGATCGCCTCCAGGCCGCCGAAGCCGGTCCGGTCGGCGACGTCGCCGACGTAGTCGTTCGCCGCGACCCGGCCGGGGACCGGCGGGGCACCGTCCTCCTTCGGCGGCGCCGAGAGCACCGCGGTGCCCTTGTCCGGCTTGGTGACCGCGCCGCCGGTGGCGACCTCTTCGATGGTGATGAGGCCGGACTTCTCCCGCACCGCGGTGACGACGTTCTCCTTGGTGCGCTTGGTCGTCACGTTGTGGGTCTCGACGACCTTGCCGTCCTGCTTCACCAGCACGGTGAACCGGTCCTCGGCGGGGTTCTCGCCCGTCGGGTCGGCCACCTCGACGGTGATTTCGCCGGCCGGCTTGCCCTCCGGCAGCTCCTTCGCGACGAAGCGGTAGCCGCCGAGCACGGCCTGGCGGGCCGCGATCTGCTTCGGAGCGGCGCCGTTGTCCTTGGCGCGCGAGCCGCCGATCCGGACGATGTAGCAGTTGGTGCCGCCGTTGAGGAAGTAGCCGTAGACCGACTGGGCCAGGTAGCAGCCCTCGATGAAGTCGCCGAAGGTCTGGGTGAACTGGCCCCAGTTGGACACCAGCGTCGGGGTGTTGAAGGGGCCGTCCGCCGCGAAGCCGACGAAGGCGGCTACTGCGGTGCCCACGCCCTCGATCGGCCGTGCGCCGGCTTCGATCTCCTCGACGTACACCCCCGGCGTGAGATAGGTGGGCATGCGTGCCTCCCTTGTCGACGCACAAGTCTTGTCATCGGCGATGCTGCTGCCGGGACGTTCTCCGCGGAACGACCGTGCGGCTAGGCCCGCGGGAACCGATCTCTGCCCTTAAAGGCAACTGCCCGTCCGGGCAGCCGTGCCTGCCCGTCCGGTCGTTGGCAACCGGCCCGGGGGGACCGACAGTTGAACCCATGCCAACGGGGCGGGACCGAGCGCCACGCGAGCTGTCCGGGCAGCCTGCGCGGCCGGCCCGTCCGGCACGCCGCGCGAGCACGCCCGCGCTGCTGCGCCTGCAGGCTTCGGCGGGCAACGCGGCGGTGTCCCGGCTGATCGCGCTGCAGCGGCAGAGCTGTCCCGCTCCCCCGGTCGCGCCGCCCGGCGTGACACCGGCGACCGACCCGAAGTTCCAGGCGCTCGAGAAGGACGTCGGCGCCAAAGCCAAGACGGCGAAGGCACACCCACCGGCGGGCACGGAGGTCAAGAAGGCGCAGGACGCCGCGGTGGCGCCCGCCGACGACAAGGAAGCGCAGGCCAAGGCCGCCCAGGCGGACAGGATGGCGGCGGCGAAGCCGGCCGGCTTCGACAAGGCGGCCTTCATCGCCGCGGTGAACGCCGCGGTCGCCAAGCAGGCACCCGGGAACCTCGACGACGCCGACAAGTTCGCCACTTCCGGCAAGGCCGACCAGGTCAAGGCCGAGGTGCTCGGCAAGGTCACCAGCGGCAAGGACGCCTCGGCCAAGGACGTCACCGACCGGACGAAGGAGCCGCCGGACCCCGGCCGGGCCGTGGAAAAGCCGGTGACGCCGCTGCCGGAAGCCCCGGCCCCGCCCGCCCTCGCACCGCCGGACCCGCGCAAGGCGACCCCGGACAAGGCGCCGCCCGAACAGACCGATCTGCGGGCCGGCCAGTGCGAAACCCGGGGCGCGATGGCCGCGGCGGGCGTCACCGACCAGCAGCTGGCCGAGTCCAACGAGCCGGAGTTCACCGGCGCGCTGGCCGCGAAGCAGGCCGGTGAGCAGCACACGGCTTCGGCGCCCGCGGCGGTCCGCGAGTCCGAGGCCGGGCACTTGGCCGCGGTCACCGGCGCCGCACAGGCGTCCGGCCGGGCCGCGATGGCGGGCATGACGGGCGCGCGGTCGTCGGCCGGGCAGAAGGGCCAGGCGGCCAAGTCGGCCACCAAGACCAAGGACGAGCAGGACCGCGCGCGGATCACCGGCGAGATCAAGGCGATCTTCGACGAGACCAAGACGAAGGTCGAGGGCGTGCTGGGCGCGCTCGACGACCAGGTGGCGAAGAAGTTCGAGGCGGGCGAGGCGCAGGCCAAGGCCGCGTTCACCGCCGACCACCAGGCGCGGATGAAGCGCTACAAGGACGAGCGCTACGACGGCATCGCCGGCGCGGCGCGCTGGGCGTACGACCTCTTCGCCGACCTGCCGGCCGAAGCGAACAACCTGTTCCTGGAGGCCAAAAAGGTCTACGAGACGAAGATGCAGGCCGTCATCGGCGAGATCGCGGACTTCGTCGGCCGGCAACTGGGCGAGGCGAAGCAGTTGATCGCGGACGGCCGCACCCGCGTGCAGCAGAAGGTGGCGTCCCAGTCGCCGGCGTTGCGCAAGATCGCGGGCGAGGCGGCGAAGGAGTTCGGCGGCCAGTTCGACGACCTCGAGAAGTCCGTCGACGAGAAGCAGGACGCGCTGGTCGAGGACCTGGCCCGGAAGTACACCGAGGCCCGCACCGCCGTCGACGAGGAGATCACGGCGCTGCAGGCGGAGAACAAGGGCCTGTGGAGCAAGGCGAAGGAGGCGGTCGGCGGCGCGATCGAGACGATCCTGAAGCTGAAGGACATGCTGCTCGGCGTGCTGGCGCGGGCCGCGAACGCGGTCGGGCTGATCATCGCCAAGCCGATCGAGTTCCTCGGCAACCTGGTCAACGCGGTGAAGACCGGCGTGATGAACTTCGGCGCCAACATCGTCCAGCACCTCAAGGACGGCCTGAAGGGGTGGCTGCTGGGCAACCTGGCGAGCGCGGGCATCGAGATCCCGGAGGCGCTGGACGCCAAGGGCATCCTGAAGATGGTGCTGTCGCTGCTGGGCCTGACCTGGGCGAGCGTCCGCGCGCGGATCCTGCGGTTCATCCCGGAGCCGGTGCTGGCGAAACTGGAGCAGACCCTCGACGTCGTCAAGGTCCTGATCACCGAGGGCGTGCCGGGCCTGTGGCGCTGGATCGTGCAGAAACTGGGCGACCTGAAGGAGCTGGTGCTCGGCCGGATCAAGGAATTCGTGGTCGAGAAGATCGTCAAGGCGGGCCTCACCTGGATCATCTCGATGCTCAACCCGGCGGCGGCGTTCATCAAGGCCTGCAAGGCGATCTACGACATCGTGCTGTTCTTCGTGGACAAGGCCGCGCAGATCAAGGAGTTCGTGGATTCGGTCCTGGACTCGGTCGAGTCGATCGCCCGCGGCGGCGCGGGCGCGGTGGCCGGGCTGATCGAGCGGACGCTGGCGAAGGCGTTGCCGATGGTGCTCGGGTTCCTGGCGAGCCTGCTGGGGCTGGGCGGGATCTCGGAGAAGATCAAGTCGGTGCTGGAGAAGGTCCAGGCGCCGGTGGGCAAGGTGATCGACTCGGTCGTGGGGACGATCGTCAAGGCGGGCAAGAAGATCTGGTCGAAGTTCACGGGCAAGAAGGGCAGCGGGGTCCCGGACCCGCGCAGTGCCGGCCAGAAGCAGCAGGCGCTGGCCCAGGCGAAGCAGGCGGCCGACGCGGAGATGCGCAAGCCGGACGCCACCCAGCACACCGTGGAAGCGGCGCTGCCGAAGATCAAGGACACCTACCGGCTCACGACCATCGCGTTGGTGCCCACGAGCAACGGCAAGTTCAAGACCCACCTGGAGATCAACCCGACCGACGACACCGGCGAACTCCCGCTCGGGCCGATGGCGCCGGTCGACGAGGCGAAGGTCTACCTCGGCAAGCGGTTCGTCGTGAAGTCCACCAACCGGGTCGCCAAGGTCACCGACGTCCGCCCCGACGGCTGGGTGACGCTCCAGTACGAGCTGGAACGCACCGTCGGCCGGAATTCGGAGGGGCGCCCGGCCTTCCCGGTGCTCAAGTTCCTGGCCAACACCCCGAACGGCGGCCCCGAGCTCGCCCCGGCCGAAGGCGGCGCCGACCAGACGCAGTACACGATCGACGGCAAGACCCTGCGGCCCGAGTACCACGACGTCCGCGCGGTCTTCTACGGCGGCTCCCACAAGTACAGCGGCCACGACGCGGCCAAGATCGCCGCGGTGATGCGGCCGGACGGCGTGACGTTCACCTGCCCGGGGGTCCCGTTCCTGGGCATCGCCCCGCACGTCGCGGCCCGCGTCAAGCCGAACAACGCCGACAACTACGCGCTGGACCACCGGAAGTCGGTCGCCGGGCACTGGAACGCCCAGGGCCGGGCGAAGGGCCAGAGCGATCGTTCGCAGTTCTACGCCGACCCGGGCAATCTCGAGGTCCTGTGCGCGTCCTGCAACAGCAAGAAGGGCTCCAAGGACGCCGACACGGGCGCGGCCGAGCGGTACCGCAAGGACGTGGAGATCCCGGGCTTCACCGGCCCGGACGGCAAGGCGTAGGGCGGCGGATCAGGCCTCTTCCTCGACCTCTTCCTCACGCTGCACGAACGTCTGCGCCATCGTGTCCTCTTCGCCTTCGGCGGCCTCGGGAGCTTCCTCCCGCTGAACGGCCGCCGCCGGAGCGGGCGCCGACATCAGCCGGTCGGCGTTCGCCACGGCTTCGCGCTCGAACCGGTCCGAAGGATCCGACACCTTCACGCCACCGCCGGCGTCCGTGCCGTCCACCGGGCCGCTCCGCTGCTGCACGACGTGCGTGAGCTCGTGCGCCAGCATGTGCTTGCCCGAATCCGAAGCCGGGTCGAACTTGTCCCGCTGGAACACGATGTTCGAACCCACCGTGTACGCCTGGGCGTTCACCGACTTCGCCGAATCGTGCGCCGCGCTGTCGGTGTGGACGCGGACGTCGGAGAAGTCCGTGCCGAAGCGGGTCTCCATGTCCTCGCGGGTCGCCTTGTCCAGCGGGGCGCCGCCACCCGAGCCGACGACGTCGTGGACCGGGGAACGGTCCTCCTCCACCAGCGACGACGTCCCCGCGTTGCCCACCGCGCGCTGGAGGCCCAGCAGGCCGGCCGGGCCCAGGACGTCGGTGCGGCCGGCCGCGGCCGCGCGGCCCAGGAGGTCGTGGTCGTCCCGCTCGAGGCGGTCGCCCTTCGGCCGCAGGGTCGGGTCGAGGTCGTTGTCGTGACTGTGCCCGCGCATGTTTGCTCCCTCCGCCCGTAAAGCTTGCCCCGCCGGCGGGGCCGAGCGCCAGACTGCGCCGCCGTCCGGACGGGCAGCGAAAGCTGCCCCTGCGGGCAGCTCAGCCGTCGGTCACCATCGCCAGGTAGGGGCCGAACTCCCGGTCGAGGCAGAGCCGGCCCAGCTTGCGGTACTCCCGGGCCACCGCGCCGACCAGGTCGCTCATCCCCACCGGCCGGCCCGCCTCGGCCGCCAGGTACGCGCCGGTGACCGCGGCCGAGCGGATGTGGCCGCCGGCCAGTTCGAACGCCTCGGCGAGGAAGCCCAGGTCCAGGTCCGCCCCCCGCGGCATCCGGGTGCCGAGGCAGCGGTCCCAGAGCCGGTGCCGGAGTTCGACGTCCGGCAGCGGGAAGTCGACGATCACGTCGAGCCTGCGGGTGAAGGCTTCGTCGAGGTTCGCCCGCAGGTTGGTGGCCAGCACCGCGATCCCGTCGAACGTCTCCATCCGCTGCAGCAGGTACGCGCTTTCGATGTTGGCGTACCGGTCGTGCGCGTCGCGGACCTCGGACCGCTTGCCGAAGATCGCGTCCGCCTCGTCGAACAGCAGCACGCCATTGACGCCGGACGCCTCGGTGAAGATCCGCTCGAGGTTCTTCTCCGTCTCGCCGACGTACTTGTCGACCACGGTCGCCAGGTTCACGGTGTAGAGGTCCAGCCCGAGCGAGGCGGCGATCACCTCGGCGGACATCGTCTTCCCGGTTCCCGAATCCCCCGCGAAGAGCCCGGTGACGCCCCGGCCGCGGCCGCCGCCCGGGCGCATCCGCCACTCGTCGAGGACCTGGTCGCGGTAGCGCGCCCGCGCCGCCAGTTCGTCCAAAAGGGACAGTACGCCGGCCGGCAGGACCAGGTCGGCCCAGCCGACGACCGGTTCGATCCGCCGCGCGAGCCGTTGCAGGCCGGCGGCGTTCTGGCTGCGCGCGCCCGCCCGGACGTGCGCGGTGCGGACCAGCCCGTCGTCGTCGGCCAGCGCGGTGACCGACGCCGCCTTCGCCGCACGCGCGATCTGCCCGGGCCCCAGGACGAAATGGGCGGTCGCCTCACCCGGGTCGACGCCCGGGGCGAGCCGGCCGTCGAGGCGGCTGCGCCAGAGTTCCGCGCGGGCCGCGCCCGACAGCGGCACGGCGTCGAGCTGCAACGGCGGTGTAGCGCTCCAGCGCGGGTCCCAGGCGCCGGTGCCGTGCACCACCAGCGGGATCGCCGGGTGCGCCAGCTCCTCCAGCCGCGGGTCCTCCACCGGGCCGAGCACGATCCCGGCGCCGCGCAGCAGCGCCTCCCGCCGCAGCGACGCGGTCAGCTCGGTGTGGCCGGGCTCGGCCTGCCAGCGCGGCGCGTCCACCACCAGCGCCGGGTACCCGGCCGCGGCCAGCGCGCCGACGCCGAGCTCCTCGGCCCCGCCGCCGGGCAGCTCCTTCAGGTAGACGAGCCCGGCGCGGCCGCGGATCGCGCGGGCGAGCCGGTCGGTGCCCGGCACTTCGACGAGCTCGGTGCCCAGGCGCGCGCAGCCGGCGAGCTCGGGCGCGAGCCGGTCGTCGCCGAGCAGGTGGTTCACCACCCGGTCCGGGACGCGCAGCGTGCGCGAGAGGAACGGCCGTTCCTCCTCCCCCACGGCGAGCAGGCCGCAGGTGACCAGCGGGGAATCGGCGTCGAGCCGGGCCCGGCCGGCGGCCGAGGCCTCGGGGATCCCGCACAGGCGCAGCGCGAGGCCGGCGCTGGCGCGGCGGCGGGTGACGTCGTCGTTGAGGTAGCCGTAGAACTGCTCGAACCGGCTGTCCAGGTCCGGGGCCAGCGCGACCAGCAGCAGTTCGACGTCGACGCCGGTGAGCCCCGCACGGTCGGCGAGGGGGCGCAGCCGGCCGTCCGGGGCGGAGTCGGTGAACGGGGTGAACGGCTCGCGCAGCCCCTCCAGCAGGGCGTCGATGGTCTCGTTGGACAGGTACAGGCCGCGGAAGGGGTCGTCGGGGTTCGGGTCGGCCGCGCGACGGCTGTCGACGGCGTCGCGGATCCGCTGTTCGAGCCGGGCCAGCCGCTCGAACAGGTACTCCAGGCTCACCGGGGCTTCCGGTGGGTGCGCGCCATCGCGACCCGGCGCTGCCCCTCGACGGCGCCGGCCGCGGACACGTGGTGCCCGACGAGCTCGCCGTCGCCGGTGTCGATCTTGAGGCCTTCCTTGGCGGGCGGCCCGGCCGGGTAGACGCGGCCGCTGTGGATCGGCGCGGAGACGACGACGTCCAGCGACGGCTTGAGCTCGCCGCCCAGCGCCGTCCACACGTCGGCGAAGGCGCGGTCCTCCGGCGGTGGGAGCGCGACGGTCATCGGGACGGGCAGCCCGGTCTCGGCCAGCGACCCCGTGAGCACCTCGGCCGGCACGGCTTCGTAGCGCAGCAGGCCGAGCAGCAGGTCGGACAGGACGCGGTGCTCGTCCTCGGGCCGCTGGGTTTACGCGGTGACCAGGTAGGACAGCTTGACGTGCTTGGGCGGCAGGTGCCGCGCGGCGACCTCGCCGCGCTGGTCGTACTCGTTGAGCAGCCCCCGCGACCGGCGCCGCATGTCCTCCCGCACGTCGTAGAGGTAGATGTTCACCGTCGGTGCGTTGCGCCGGGCGGCCCAGTCCTTGGTGGGTGCGTCGAAGGCGACGTCGACCTCGCTGCCCCGCAGCGCCTCGTCCTTCACCAGCCGGCGCAGCGCCTCGTCGACCTCGTGGATCACCGGCGGACCTCCTCGCACTGGCGGTCCCTCCACGATGATCGCGGCACGCGGGCCGGGCCAGCCGCACAACGGCAAACCTTCGGGTACACCCGGCTGCCCGTAAGGGCAAAGTGGGACCGTGACGATCACGACCCGGCCCGCCGCCGAAGCCGATTTGCCGGCCCTGCTCGCCCTGTTCCGGGAGCTGCACCCGGACGACCCCGCCCCGCCTCCGCAGGCCGCGGCGGCGGCCTGGCGGGCCATCGAGCGCCAGGCCGGACGCGCGATCCTGGTCGCGGAGTCGGCCGGCGTGGTCGTCGGAACGGTCGATTGCACCACGCTGCCGAACCTCACCCGGGGAGCGCGGCCGTTCATGCTCGTCGAGAACGTCGTGGTGGCGGCGGAACACCGCCGGTCGGGCGTGGGCGCCACCCTGATGGCGGCGGCCTTCGCGGCGGCACGGGAGGCGGGTTGCTACAAGGTCCAGCTGCTGTCCCGGTCCGGCCGCGACGGCGCGCACGCCTTCTCCGAGTCGCTGGGCTTCCGGGCCGCGGCCCAGGGCTACCGCCGGTACCTCGGCTGAGCCGGATCGATCTTGTAACCGGCTCCGGGCCCCCGGCGACTACTGCTTCGGGGAGTGGGAGAACACGAGGCACCCATGCGACGGATCGCCGGCCCGATCGGGACGGCCCTGGCCCTGCTGCTGGCCGGCTGCGGCACCCCGGAACCACCGGGGACGCCGGATCCGCCGCCGTCCGCCTCCACCGGCGCCGCGACCACGGACTCCACCGGCGAGCCGCCCACCGGCTCGGGCCCGTCGGCCACGGCCGCCGCACCGGCGACTCCGCCGTCCCGGACCACCACCGGCTCGTCCCCCGCGAAGACGTCGCCCAGGAAGCCGCCGACGCCTCCGAAGGTCACGACGGCGAAACCGCCGGCGAAGGGGTCGCCCGTGCGGACCGCGCCCATCGAGATCATCGGCACGTCCTACGCGGCGCTGGGGCCGGTGACCGAGGCGCAGCTCGCGGACGAGTGCGGCGGCACCCTCTGCGTCACGCTCCGGACGACCGTCGAAGGGCCCCCGGACCCGCAGCTGGACTGCAAGGTCGTGCGGATCATCCAGTCGGTGCCGATCTACCGCGGTGACACGATCACCTTCGTGCTCGCCGATCCGTGCGGGGACTTCACCGAACCGCCCCAGCCCACCGAGTAGCCGCGGCCATGGCGAAACGGCTCCGCTCACTGCGGCCCGCGCCCCCTCCGGCCGCGCCGCCCGAAAGCCCGTCGAAGGCGCTGCGCGTGCTCGGCTCGGTAATCGCGCCGACGACCGTGCTCACCGGGCTGCTGTTCTTCTTCGGCAGGCAGCACGCCAACTGGCTGCTCGACTACTTCGGCGTCCCGCTCTCGACGATGGGCCTGACCGCGCAGGACTACCTGGTCCGCAGCGCCGACGGTCTCTTCGCCCCGATCGCCGTCGTGCTGGCGGGGGTGCTGGCGCTGCTGTGGCTGTACCGCTTCCTGCGCGCCCGGCTCGGTGACGCGGCTTGGCAACGGCTGCTCCGGCTCGCGACCCCGGTCGCCGTCGCGGGCGGGGTGGCCGGGCTCGCCGTGGCGGCCGTCGGCGTGGTGCGTCCCGAAGCGTTCGCCTCGTCGTACGCGGTTCCCGGCGCCGGGCTCTCCCTCGGCGTGCTGTTCCTCGTGTCCGCGTCACGCCTGCTCGCGGCCCGGTCCGGCCGGGTGGTGCCCGCCGCGGTGGCGACCGCCGAGTGGGTGGCGGCATTCGTGCTGGTCAGCGTGGGGCTGTTCTGGGCCGTGGCCGACTACTCAGCCTCGGTCGGCGTCGGCCGGGCCCTGCAGATCGAGGCCGGGCTGGCCGCGCCGCCGGAGACCGTCCTCTACAGCGCCAAGAGCCTGAACCTCACCGGGCCCGGGGTGCGCGAAACGCAGTGCCGCAACACCGACACCGCCTACCACTACCGGTACACCGGGCTGAAGCTGATCCTGCAGTCCGGCGGCCAGTACTTCCTCCTGCCCGTGCAGTGGCACAAGGCCGACGGGACCGCCCTCGTGCTGCCGCGGACCGACGCGCTGCGGCTGGAGTTCACCCCGGCCGCGGACCCGGACGCACCGTGCTGAGCGAGCCGGGTCCGCGCGGTGCGGACCCGGTTCGCTCAGCCCTGGCTTCGACCGTGGAGCTCAGTCCTGGTCGTAGTCGGATTCGTCGTCCGCGTCGTGGTCGACGACCCAGTCGTCGTCGTCCGCCGCCGTGGCGTCGGCGACCGCCGTCACCGAGTGCGCGGCCGCGCCGCCCACCCCGGCCGTGGTGTACCAGGCGTGGTAGCCCGCGTAGTCCGGCACCGCCACCGCGTGCGCACCCTCCGACGATGCGCCGTACGGGCCGGCCGTCAGCTTCTCCGCCTCGTACGTGGCGTGGTGCTCGCCCGCGTGGCTCACCACGTGCGCCGAGGTCGCGCCGTCCACACCGGCCGAGTGCTGCTCGGCGTAGTAGCCCACGTCACCGGCGTCGTCGGCGTCGTCAGCGTCGTCGTCGGCGTCGTACACCGGGTGGACGACGTAGCCGGCCGGTTCCTGGTCCACCGGGTCGGGGTGGCTCACGGCGTGGTGCACGACGTCGTCGTCGTCATCGTCGTACTCGCCTGTGACGTAGTGGTGGTCGTCGCCGTCGTAGTCGTCGCAGTCGCCGTCGTCGCCGTACCAGCCGTCGTGGGCCGGGTGGTGCCAGGCGTGGTTCCAGCCGTCGTCGCCGGACTCGCCACTGTGCGTCACGGCGGCGCCGCCGATGCCGGCCACCGCGGAGTCCGTCTCCGACCAGTGGTGTCCCCACCAGGTCGAGCCTTCGTCGGTGTCGGTGGTGCCCGCGCCGCCGATGCCGGCCCAGGTGCTGGAGCTCTCGGCGCTCCAGGAGTCGTGCGGCCAGTCGAGCGGGTGCGCCGTCGCCGGACCGGCGATGACGAGGGAAAGCGGCAGTGCGAAAGCGCCGGCGACAGCCAGTCGTCGCAATGTGGACATGATTTCTCGGGGTTCCCTTCCTGAGTGCGGCGGCCGGGTTTGATTCGGGGCCCGGGCACCGGGGCAGCAGTTCTGTCCGATAGGTGACGCTACCGCCCCGATGGGCCGCCCACAGGGCGTTGACCTGCGTAAATACCCGATCGGTGCGCGGGAACCGCCGAGTGGAGGACAGATCCGGAATGGGGTTGAACCAGCCTACTTCGCCACCGCGGGAGTGGCCGGAATGAATGGCGTGAAATCACTCGCTCAGGTAGTTCTCCGTTTAACGGATAAAATCCGGGTCCGGGCCGGCACCACGGGAGGGGCCCGATCGCCGTCCGCCGGTCGACCGCGGCGGCGCTCGGCCGCCCGGCCGACCGCGACGCGGCAGGTGGCCCACCCGCACTGCGCCGCTCCGAGCCCGCCTCCGCGCGGAATTCCGGCCGCGGGCCGGCCCGGACCACGATAACAGAACCTTCCACCTATTGTTCCCACGGTATTCACAGTCGTGGAGTAATCACTGTTTTTTTCGTTACCTGGTACACCCGAAAACCACAGGAATGGACTCGATCGGACCAAGCCGTTGCGCGATCAATTGCGTAGGTTTCCCACCATGTCGCCGATGAGATCCATTCTGGCCGTCGTTCTGCTGGCCGCGTTCGTCGTGCCGCCCGGGCCGGCGGCCGCGGCCGCGGTGACGCCCGGGCCGGTGTGCGATCACCAGCCATTGGTCAACACCACGGCGCCCGCGGGTGCGGTCACCGTCGACGCCGCGGTACCCGGCGACCTCTACCGCAAGTCGCAGGAGTCGCCGCCGGGCACCACGTTCTGGCTGCCGCCGGGCACGCACCTGCTGGCGGCGGACCCGTTCGGGCAGGTCATCCCCAAGGACGGCGACGTCTACCTCGGCGCGCCCGGCGCGGTGCTGGACGGGCAGGGCATCAACCGCGCCGCCTTCACGCAACAGGCGAAGAACGTCGTCATCCGCGGGCTCACCATCCAGAACTTCGTCGCCCCGCAGGACCAGGGCGTGGTGAACCACGATTCCGGCGAGCATTGGATCATCGAAAACACGACCGTGCAGAACAACAAAGGCGCGGGAATCATGGCCGGGGCGCGCCAGGAGGTGCGGCACAGCTGCCTGCGCAACAACGGCCAGTACGGCATGAACGCCTACCGGTCGGACAGCACGATCACCGCGTTGATCATCGAGGGCAACGAGATCGCCGGAAACAACACCGACGACTGGGAAACGCGCAGCCCCGGCTGCGGGTGCAGCGGCGGGATCAAGTTCTGGGTGGTCGACAAGGCCGACGTCCGCGGGAACTGGATCCACCACAACCACGGCGCCGGGCTCTGGGCCGACACCGACAACAACGACTTCCTGATCGAGAACAACCTCATCGAGGACAACGACGCCGAGGCGCTGTTCTACGAGATCAGCTACAACCTGGTCTTCCGCGACAACGTCCTGCGGCGCAACAGCCTGGTCGCCGGCAAGCGCCGCGCCGACAAGGGCGACAACTTCCCGGTGGCGAGCGTCTACCTGTCCGAGTCGGGCGGCGAGCCGCGGGTGCCGGCCCGCACGCACCTGATCGACATCTACGACAACACCTTCGAGGACAACTGGTCCGGTGTCACCGCCTGGGAGAACGCCGACCGGTTCTGCAACAGCCCGGCCAACACCTCGATCAACACCTGCACCAAGCTCGTCACCGACCGCACGCGGTGCTCGGCGCCCGGGATCGCGTCGGCGCCGCTGTACGACGACTGCCGGTGGAAGACCCAGCTGGTCGAGGTGCACGACAACACGTTGCGCTTCGACCCGGCCCGCATCGGCTGCACGAACGGCTCCTGCGGCAAGATGGCGCTGCTGTCGAACTGGGGGACGTACCCGTCCTGGTCGCCGTACCAGGGCAAGGTCGTCCAGGACGCCATCACCCACGACCAGGGCAACTACTGGTTCAGCAACGCCTACTACGGGCCCTGGAAGTTCGTCGCGGGCGACACGTCCCGGATCCTGACGGCCGAGCAGTGGCAGACGACCCCGTGGGACCAGGACGACTGCGCGTCCTTCGACGGAGTCATGCCCCACTGCTGAGCGCGCCTCAGTGCGTGGCGAGCAGTCCCAGCACGGCGGCGGACTTCGCGGCGTCGAGGAACCGCAGGCCCATGAAGTTGTCGCCGGGGTTGAAGCCGGGCAGCGCCCAGACCGCTTCGTACGGCAGTCCGACACGCCGGTAGCGGCGCAGGCTGTAGACGTTGCTGAACAGGCACTTCCCCGGGTCCGGGCGCCACAGCCGGCGCGCGAAGGCGGGATTGCGGAACCCGTGCCCGACCTCGGCCGTCGCCTGGACGTGCTTGCCGCCGGTGAAGAGCACGACGTCGCCGGTGGTCACGGTGTCCATCCGGCGGTCGTACTTGTCCTTGGCGCCCCAGAACCGGGCCCGCCCGCCCGGGTGCAGCGCGTCGAGGCGGGCGAGGTCCGCGGGGTCGAGCAGGTCGGCGAGTTCGCCGAAGGCGACGGTCTTTTCCAGGGATTCGGCGCCGTAGCGGCGGGCGTCCGCGGTGCCGTAGGCGGGCTGGACGAAAACCTGGACCACGGAGGGGAACGGTAGCTCAGCCGCCGTGCGTGCGGTCACTCTGGTAGGCGGTGTAGGTGTAGGGGTTGTCGAGGATCTTGGTCTCCGGCACGTCGGGGTTCATCCCCTGCCGCCACGCCTCCTCCCCGAGCTGCGCCCGCAGGTACTCCACCGTGCCCTCGACCCGCCGCCGGACCGCGAGGAGGTCGACGTCGACCAGGCGGCCGTCGCGCTTGACCACGCGGCCGCCGACCAGCACCGTGTGGACGTCGGCGCGCTGGGCCTGGAACGCCACGTGGCCGTACGGGTTGAGCAGCGGGAACGACACCGGGGAGTGGTCGTTCTTCAGCAGCACGACGTCGGCCTTCTTGCCGACCTCCAGGCGGCCCAGGTCCGAGCGGCCCAGCGCCGCGGCGCCGCCCCGGGTGGCCCACTCCACGACCTGGTCCGCACGCAGGGCCGCGTGCGTCACCGTCTCGCCCTTCGCGTGCGCCTCCAGGTGCTCCCGGGACCGGTCGGCGCCGAGGGTGGCGCGCATGGCCGAGAACAGGTCGCCGCTCCACCACACCGAGGTGTCCATCGACAGCGACACCGGGATGCCGTACTTGCGCAGCGCCCAGGTGGGCGGGTAGCCCTGGCCGGCGCTCTGTTCGCTTTCGGTGGAGACCGACACCGACCCGCCGGTGGCGGCGATGCGGTGGTAGGAGTCGGCCGACAGCGACGCGCCGTGGACGTAGACCGTCTCCGGGGTCATGAACCCGTGGTCGTACATCAGGCGGATGCCGTCGTCGCCGGTCGCGCCCCAGACGCCGGCGTGGGTGGTCACCGGCACGCCGAGCTCGCGGGCCACCTCGAAGGCCGGCTTTTCGGGGAAGGCGGGGTCGCCGGTGACGTCGAAGGCGAGCTGGAAGCCGAGTTCGCCACCGGCGCGCCGGGCGGCGAAGTCGCGGAACTCCGGCGTGGCCGTCCAGTTCGCCGGGGCGTCCTGGATGTTGCCGTAGGCCAGCACGAACCGGCCGGGGACGGCTTCGAGCGCGTCGGCCGCCGCGTCGGCGTGCTGCGTGGTCCGCAGGCCGTGGGACCAGTCGACGGTGGTGGTGACGCCGGCCTCCAGGGCCTCCCACGCGCCGAGCAGGTTGCCCGCGTAGATGTCCTCGGGGCGGAACACCTTGCCCCACTCGAGGTAGTACCAGACGAAGTACTGGGTGAGCGTCCAGTCGGCGCCGTAGCCGCGCATGGCGGTCTGCCACAGGTGGCGGTGCGTGTCGATCATCCCCGGCATGACGATGCCGCCGGAGGCGTCGATCTCGGTCGTGCCCGCCGGGACCTCCAGGGCCGGGCCGATCGCGGTGATGCGGTCGCCCTCGACCAGGACGTCTGCGCCGGGCAGGACGCGGCGAGCGTCGTCGAGGGTCAGCACCGTGCCACCCCGCAGGACGATCGATTCGGACATCACTGGCCTCCGTTGCGTACACTTGTCCGCTCTACGGACACTCGACGGGTGCCGCCACTTTCGTCCAGTGCCGCGCCGGTGTCAATCCCCGCGGCTACGCTGCGGGCAGGACTGCAGAGGGAGGTCGCGCATGCCACGCGAGGGAACGGGTCCGGACTTCATCGAGGCGCTGGCGCGCGGGCTCGAGGTGATCACCGCGTTCCGGCCGGGCCGGCCGGCGATGACGCTGGCCGAGGTCGCCACCGCGACCGGGCTGGCCCGCCCCACCGCCCGCCGGATCCTGCTGACCCTCGAGGAGCTCGGCTACGTCCGCACCGACGGCCGCGACTACTCGCTGACGCCGCGGGTGCTCGACCTCGGCGTCGCGTACGTGCATTCCACGGGCCTGTGGGAGGTCGCCCGCCCGCACCTGGAACGCCTGGTCGCGCGCACGGACGAGTCCTGCTCGATCGCCCAGCTCGACGGCTCCGACATCGTCTACGTCGCCCGGGTGGCGGTGCCGAAGATCGTGGGCCTGAGCGTGCAGATCGGCACCCGCTTCCCGGCCCTGCCGACGTCGCTGGGCAAGGTGCAGCTCGCGGCGCTGCCGGCGGACGAGCTGGAGGCGGTGCTGGCCGAGCCGACCCGCTCAGGCCTGGTCCCCCGCTGGCAGCCGGGCCGGGCCGAGCGCGACGCCGAGCTGCGCGAGGTCCGCGCCCGCGGCTGGGCGCTGACCGACGAGCAGCTCGCCCTGGGCATCCGCTCGGTGGCGGCGCCGCTGCGCGACGGGACGGGCCGGGTGATCGCCGGCGTCAACGTCAACTGCCACGCCGCGGAGACCTCGGTCGAGCGGCTGGTCGAGCACCATCTGCCGCTGCTGCTGCAGACGGCCGGGGAGATCAGCGCCGACTTCGCCCGCCTCGACGCCGTCCCCGCCGTGGTCGTGAGTGGTAAGGCGGGTTAGAACGCGCCTTACCACTCACGAGGCTCCTTGACCGCGGACCGCCGCTGTCGCAGACTGGCGGACAAGAGTCCGTCTGACGGACAGAAGGCGAGGAGCTGGTCTTGGAAACCCCCACCGGCCCGCTGTCCGGGCTGCTGGTCGCGGACTTCTCCCGGGTGCTGGCCGGCCCGTACGCCACCATGCTGCTGGCGGACCTGGGCGCCGACGTCGTCAAGGTCGAGGGGCCGCAGGGCGACGAGACGCGCACCTGGATGCCGCCGGTGCGCGGGGACGTCTCGACCTACTACCTCGGCGTCAACCGCGGGAAGCGCTCCATCGCGCTGGACCTGCGTGAGGAGGCCGACGCCGTCGTCGCCCGCGAGCTCGCCGCCCGCGCGGACGTGCTGATCGAGAACTTCAAGCCCGGCGGCCTGGCCAAGTACGGCCTGGACTACGACACCGTCCGCCGGGCCAACCCCGGCAGCGTCTACGCCTCCATCAGCGGGTTCGGGGCGGGCGAAGGCGCGCACGTGCCCGGCTACGACCTGATGGTGCAGGCGATCTCCGGCCTGATGAGCCTGACCGGCGCCCCGGACGGCCCGCCGTACCGGGCCGGGATCTCGGTGTTCGACGTCATGGCCGGCAACCACGCGGTGATCGGCATCCTGGCCGCGCTGCGCCACCGCGACCGCACCGGCGAGGGCCAGCACGTCGAGGTCAACCTGCTCTCCTCGGCGCTGACCGGGCTGGTCAACCACAGCTCGGCCTACGCCGCCGGCGGGGTGGTGCCCTACCGGATGGGCAACGCCCACCCCAGCGTCTTCCCCTACGAGCCGCTGCCGACGGCCGACGCCGACCTGATCGTCGCCGCGGCCAACGACGGGCAGTTCCGGCGGCTGTGCGAGGTCCTCGACCTGCCCGGCGTCCCGGACGACCCGCGGTTCGCCCGCAACGCCGACCGCACGAAGAACCGCGAGGAGCTGCGGCCGATCCTGGTCGAGCGGCTGGCGACACGCGGTGCGGCGGACTGGTTCGACGCGCTGACGAAGGTCGGTGTCCCGTGTGGACCGATCAACACGATCGACGGCGGGTTCGCGATGGCCGAACGCTTCGGGCTGGACCCGATCGTCGAGGTCGGCGCGGGTGACCGCGCGGTCCCGACCACCCGCCACCCCATCCGGTTCTCCGCGACCCCGGCCGGCTACCGGCTGCCGCCACCGGAGCTCGACGAGCACGGCGCCGAACTGCGCGCCTGGCTGACGGAGGCCGCCGATGGCTGACCCGGTCTACGAAACCGCCCTCGGTGCGTCCACGAAGGACACGATCACCCTGCTCGGCCGCGACCTGGCCGAGGACGTCATGGGCACGGTCGGGTTCGGCGAGCTCGCCTTCTGGCTGGCCACCCAGCGACGTCCGGCCAAGGGCGAAACCCGGGTCTTCGAGGCGGTGCTGGCCGCCTTGGCCGACCACGGCTTCACCCCGACCGCGATCGTCACCCGGCTGACGTACCTGTCCGCGCCGGACTCGGTCCAGGGCGCCCTGGCGGCCGGCCTGCTGGGCGGCGGGTCGCGCTTCCTCGGCGTCACCGAGGACTGCGGCCGGTTCCTGCACGACGTTCTGTCCACAGTGGACAGCCTGCCGGACGACGACGGCGGCTGGGACGCGCTCGCGCTCGAAACCGTCGAAAAGCGCCGGGCGGAAAGGAAGTTCGTCCCCGGGCTCGGCCACCACGTGCACAAGGACGGCGACCCGCGCACCGCGCGGCTGTTCGCCATCGCCGAGGAGGAAGGCCTGCGCGGCCCGCACCTGGAGCTGTTCGCCGCGATCGGCCGGGTCCACCCGCGGGTGCTGGGCAAAACCCTGCCGCTCAACGGGGCCGGCGTCTGCGGGGCCGCGCTCGCCGACCTCGGGCTGCCCCTCGAGCTGCTGCGCGGGTTCGCGTTGCTGGCCCGGACGGCCGGGCTGATCGGCCAGCTCGCCGAGGAGCTGCGCCACCCCGTCGCCCACGACATCTTCCTGTCCGTCGACTTGAACAACCGGTCGGTCCCGCCGGATCCGCACGCGTGAGAGGAACGCCGATGCAGCTGGTCACCGAGGACAACATCACCGAGCTCGCCGCGCAGCGCTGGGCGAGCGCGCACGACCCGCGGACGGCGGAGGTGCTGGCGGCGCTCGTGCGTCACCTGCACGCCTTCGCCCGCGAAGTGCGGCTGAGCGAGCCCGAGTGGATGGCCGCGATGCGGTGGCTGACCGAAACCGGGCGGATCAGCGACGAGAAGCGGGAGGAGTTCATCCTCGCCTCCGACGTGCTCGGACTGAGCATGCTGGTGGTACAGATGAACCACGCCTTCGACGCGAAGGCGACCCCGGCCACCGTGCTCGGTCCGTTCCACATCGACGGCTCGCCCGAGAAGGACTTCGGCGGCGACATGTCCGACGGTCTGCCCGGCACGCCGCTCTACATCACCGGCGCGGTCCTCGACCTCGACGGCACGCCCGTCACCGGCGCGGTGCTCGACGTGTGGCAGGCCGACGAAGACGGCGCGTACGAGTCGCAGATCCCGGACATCGACGAAGCCCGCCTGCGCGCCAAGTACACCAGCCGCGCCGACGGGACCTACTGCGTGCGGACCATCGCGCCGAAGGGCTATTCGATCCCGATGGACGGCCCGGTCGGCGCGCTGATCCGCGGCACCGACATCAGTCACTTCCGGCCCGCGCACGTGCACTTCCTGATCAACGCCGCCGGGTACGAGCCGCTGATCACCCACCTGTTCCAGGAGGGCGCGCAGTACCTGGACAGCGACGTCGTGTTCGGCACCAAGCAGGAACTGGTGGTCGCCTTCGAGGAACGCGCTCCCGGGCCGACGCCGGACGGCGGCGAATCGGAACAGCCGTGGCTCGAGGCGCGCTACGACTTCGTCCTGCAGCCGGTGTGAGGGCCGGTGCGCGCGGCGGAGATCCGGGCGGCCGGGCAGCCGCCGGTGGTGACCGACCGGGCCGGGCCCTCCCCCGGGCCCGGTGAGGTCGCCGTCCGCGTGACGGCGGCGCCGATCACCCCGCTCGACCTGCTGTGCGCGTCCGGCACGTCCTACTTCGGCGTGCCGGCCACCCCGTACGTGCCGGGCGTGCAGGGCGTGGGCGAGCTGGCGGGGACGCCGGTCTGGTTCGCCACGGCGGCGGGCATGCGGCCCGGGGACGGCAGCATGGCCGAGTACGCCGTGGCCGCGTCCGGCGACGTCGTCGTCCTGCCGGAGGGAGCCGATCCCGCGCTAGTCGCGGCGCTCGGGCTGTCGGCGGTCGCGGCGTGGCGGTGCCTGACGGCCACGGGCGGACTCGCCGCGGGCGAGACCGTGCTGGTGCTCGGCGCGGGCGGGGTGGTCGGGCAGTCGGCCGTCCAGCTGGCGCGGGTGGCCGGGGCCGGCCGGGTGGTGGCGTGCGCTCGGTCGGAGGCCGCGCTGGCGCGGGCCCGGCAGCTCGGCGCGGACGCCGCGGTCCGGCTCGAGGGCGGCGAAGACGCCGAAACCCTCGCGCAGCGGCTCGGGGTGGTGGCCGGCCCGGTCGACCTGGTGGTCGATCCGGTGTGCGGCCTCCCGGCCGCGGCGGCGCTGCACACCCTGCGTCCGGGCGGGCGGCTGGTCAACCTCGGCAGCGCGGCCGGCGAGGTGTGCCCGGTCCCCTCGGCGCTGCTGCGCAGCCGGTCCCTGCGGATCCTCGGCTACACGAACAACGAGCTCACCGCCGGCGAGCGCCGCGAAGCGCTGCTGACGGTGGTGGCGCAGACGCTGACGGGGGCGCTCACGGCCGGGTACGAGCGCGTCCCGCTGCACGACGCGGCCCGGGCGTGGAACCGCCCGGGCCGCGTGGTGCTGGTGCCCTGACGCGGGCATCCGGCGGTGACCACGGTGGTCACCGGCCCCCAGGGCCGGGTTTCGGCACATCGCCGATGTAGGGACCGCTTCCCACCCCGCCGACCGGCGACGGGTCGTTCGTCGCGGACGCCGCGGGGGCGAGCACGGCGAGCGCGGCCGCGGTGAGCAAAGCGGCAGCTACAGCACGTTTCATCGATGAGCTCCTTCGCGTTCCCCCGCATTCTGCGGGATCCGGCTTCCAAACCGCTTCCGTTCCCGGAAAAACCGATGGTCCGTTCGGTCCTATTTCGGCGGATGCCGTGGCCGGTGCGGACGGCCTTCTCGTTCAATGACCCGGTACGGAGTCCGAGGGGCCGAGGGGGCCGGGGTGGACGAGCCGAAGTTCGACGTCGTCGACACGCGACGGCGGTTCCTGTCCTGGTTCGTGCCGCCGGCCGGGGTCTTCGTGCTCGGGTTCGTCGCGCTGCTGTTCGCCGGGCACGTCACCGGGCCGCTGAAGCACATCACCGTGGTCCGCGCGATGATCGCGTCCAAACGGGACTTCTTCGAGGACGAGCAGGTCAAGCGGCTGCTGATGAGCCACGGCTACCAGGTCCAGGTGACCCCGGCCGGCTCGTTCGAGCTGGCCGAGACCGCCGACCTGGACGGCTACCAGTTCGTGTTCCCCTCCGGGCAGGCCGCGGCCGACCGCGTCTACGAGCGCCGCCAGGGCAAGCACGCGGTCGGGTACAAGCCGTTCTTCACGCCGCTCGTGCTGGCCACCTTCCGCGACTACGCCGAGGCGCTGGTCGCGGCCGAAGTGGCCGAACGGCGGTCCGCCGGGGACCGGCCGCTGTACTACAGCGTCGAGATGGACAAGCTGATGGCGCTCGTGGCCGGCCAGGGCCGCTGGCGGGACTACGGCCCCGGTCTCAGCGCGAACCGGCTGCTCGTCCAGTCGCCCGACCCGTGCCGGAGCTACTCGGGCGCTGCCTACGTCGGCCTGGTCGCTTTCGCACGCTACGCGCAGCCGGCGGCGACGGAAGCCGAAGCCGTCGAGCAGGCCCGCGGCATCAAGCCGATGCTGGACGCCGAAGGCCAGCACAGCGACGACATGGCGCCGAAGTACTTCGTGCCGGAAGGCCGCAGCTTCGCGACGGTCGCGGTCATCTACGAACACCAGTACCTCGCCTACCAGAACCGGCGGCTCGACAACGGTTCGGCCCTCGACGCCGACCGGGTGCTGATGTACCCAGCGCTCAGCACCAGACCGCGCCCGACTTCATCTCGTTCAGCCCCGAGGGCGACGCGATCGGCGCGCTGCTGATGTCCGATCCCGCACTGCGCCGGCGGGCCGTCGAACTCGGATTCCACGTGTACTCGGCCGACACCGCGCAGTTCGACTTCGCCGGCTACCTGAAGGAGCGCGGCATCCCGGAACCCGCGGCCGCGATCGGGGACACCGAGACCTGGCTGCCCCGCGACGCCGAGTTCCGGCGGATGGTCGCCGAGATCGGGGGCTGCCGGTGGTGAGGGCCGCCCTGGTGCTGCTGCTCCTGCTCACCGCGTGCAGCCCCGGCGAACCGGCCGACACGAAGCTCACCGTGCTGGCCACCAGCGAGCTCGCCGATCTGGGCCCGGTGCTGGCGGACCTGCGTCGCGACACCGGCGTCGAACTGGTCCTGGACTACCGCGGCACGGTGGCGGCGACCGCCGAGCTGAACCGCGGATTCGACCTGGCCTGGCTCTCGACCGGCCGGTTCCTGCGGCTGCGCGGGACCGAGCCGAAGCTGGCGACGTCGATCATGCTCTCGCCGCTGGTGCTCGGCGTGAAGCCGGGCGAGGCGGCGAAGCTGGGTGCACAGCCGACGTGGGCGGACATCGCCGATCGCGCGGCCGGCGGCGAGCTGCGGTTCGGCATGGCGGACCCGCACGTCTCCGGCAGCGGGCTGGCCGCCCTGATCGGCGTGGCCACCGCGGCGGCCGGGACGGGCGCTGCGCTGCGGCCGGAGGACGTCCGGTGCGACCGGATCCAGGGCTTCCTCGCGGGCCGGGCGTTCGACGCCGCCGACGTCGCCGAGGAGTACGTGCGCCGCCAGCACGAGGCGGGCGGCATCGTCGCGCCGGAGTCGGCGATCCTGGCGCTCAACGCCTCGGGCCGCTTGCGCGAGCCCCTCCAAGTCGTCTACCCGCGGGACGGGATCGTGCTCGCGGACTACCCGCTGATGCTGCTGAACCCGGACAAGCGCGCGGCCTACGACCGGGTCGTGCAGTGGCTGCGCGGCCCGTCGGCGCAGCGGGCGATCATGGACCGGACGTTCCGGCGTCCGGCCGATCCGGCGGTGCCGCGCACCGGGCCGCTGGCGGCGCCGATCGGGAACCCGCTGTACTTCCCGGACCACCAGGAGGTGCTCGACCGGCTGCTGCAGGCCTACGACCGCGCGCGCACCGGCCGTCAGGTGATCTACGTGCTGGACTACTCGCTGTCCATGGCCGGGCCGCGGGTGGCGGCGCTGCGCCGGGCGTTCGCCGCGCTGACCGGGTTCGACCGCTTCTACGCCGGTGAGACCGTGACGATCATCCGGTTCGCCGGCGAGGTCCTGGAGGAGCGCACGGTCACCGTGTCCCGCCGGGAAGACGCCGACGCGCTGCAGGCGGTCGTGGGGTCGGCCGACCTGCGGCCGTACACGGCGATCTGGGGCGCGCTCGAGCACGCCTACCGGATCGCGAAGCCGGGGGCGTCGATCGTGCTGATGACCGACGGCGAGAACAACGCCGGCCCGGGCCTGGACGGGTTCCTGGCCGGCCGGCACGACGCCGGGCCGGCGTTCGCGATCCGGTTCGGCGAGGCGAACCCGGCCGACCTGGCCCGGGCCACCGCCGCGACCGGCGGGCGGGTCGTCGACGGCGCCGCGGAATCGTTGACGGAGGCGGTGAGGGAGCTTCGTGGCTGTC
Source organism: Amycolatopsis sp. NPDC004772 (assembly GCF_053601215.1). Taxonomy (NCBI): domain Bacteria; kingdom Bacillati; phylum Actinomycetota; class Actinomycetes; order Pseudonocardiales; family Pseudonocardiaceae; genus Amycolatopsis; species Amycolatopsis sp. NPDC004772. The sequence continues at coordinate 34,382 of NZ_JBSGBK010000039.1, read as the reverse complement.
GATAGGGCCATGCTGTGGTCGGTGCTCGGCTGGTGGGGTGTGCTCTGGGTGGTGACCGCGCTGGCCGCGGTGCTGGCGCTCGTAGTGCTGGTGCTCGGGGTGCTGAGGCGCAGCCGCCCGGTGATCCTGCCCGGCCTGCCGTTCTACCTGGACGAGCCGCGGGTGATCGAGCTGTGCCAGCAGGGCGGCTACGGCGACATCGCCAAGCGGACGATCCGCGAGTTCGTCAACCGCAGCACCGACGGCTCGTTCGGGTTCACCAGCCAGTGGTTCAAGCTCGGCCGCGGCGCCAACCGCGGGCACGAGACGGAGACGAGTTACGACGTGCACGTCACCGCGAACACGCTGCTGGGCCTGGCGTTGCAGTCCCTGGAGGCGCAGCACGGCGTCGTGCACGCGAACCTGCCGGCCCGGTCGGTGCAGGGCGACCGGGCTTGGCGCCGGACGGGCTCACCGCGGCTGTCGGAGATCCACGACGGCTACGTGGTCGTGCAGGGCAAGTTCACCGTGGCCGAGGAGTCCGGCGACGAGGTCGTGCTGCACGCGCGGATCGGCCGGCACGACGCGTGGGTCCGGGTGGCCTGCCACGACGGCCACCTGCGCCGCAAGGAGGTGCCGCGGGGCGAGTTCAACGCGCGCTGCCTCGGCAAGAGCCAGGCGTGGCGGCCGGACAGCGGCGAGCTGGTCATCCTGCCGATCGCCGTCCTCCAGTAGCTCATCCCGGAGGGGTGAGGTTTGTGCAGAGGGCGGTGGGGAACTTCGGTTCGGCGGCCAGGATTTCCCCGCAGCCGCCACCTTTCGCCCCGGCGACGCTCGTCCAGCCGGTGCCCGCCCAGCGGTAGGCGACCCGGGTCGCGGGCTCGCCGCTGTGCCGTTGCAGGTCGTGGATCAGCCAGTTCTGGTCGCAGGCCCGGGTGGTGCCGGGGTACTCGGCTTCGGCGCTGAACTCCAGCTGCGCGATCCACGCCGGGTTGCAGTGATCGGCGGGCGGGTGGCAGCCGAGACGTTCGTCGCACTTCTTCCAGGCGCCGGACACCAGTCCCCAGGTCTGGTTGACGTTGACGATGAACGGCCGGTCCCCGATCGGTGCCGCCGTCTTGACCGGGAAATCGGCCGGTGCCTGTCCGCAGCTCGTACCCTCCGGCGGCCGGAACAGGATCTCGGCGTCGATGCGGTTGCCGTCCTCGGTGACCCGGGCGTGCGGTGCTCCCGCGCAGGTGGGCAGGTCGACGTGCAGGACGGCGCTGCGGTCGTCGGGGCCCGGCCGGACGTCGGTGACCCACGCGAGCTGCTCCGCCGGCGGCGCGGGTACAGGCGGCGCCGAAGTGGCCGCTGTTGACGCGGGCGCCGGCGTGGCGGTGCTCCGGTACGGGATGTCCAGCGCCAGTAGCAGCCAGAACGCGAGCAGGCCGGTGGCGAGCACCCCGGCCGTCCACAGTGCGGGCTTGACGAATCGCGACATCGAAGCTCCCCCCTCAATGTTCCGGGGGGAGCCTAGCCGACGCCGGGCGCCCGGCTCAGCCGCCGTAGCCCTCGGTGGCGAGCATCTTGCCGATCTGGTCGTAGACCGCCTGGTCGTCCGGGGCCACCGTGGCGAGGCCGTCGACGTAGCGGTTGAACATGCAGAACGCCGCCGCGATCAGGACGGTGTCGTGCAGCTCGACGTCGGTCGCGCCTTCGGCGCGGGCCGCCTCGATCAGCTCGGGCGTCACCGCGCGCCCGGTTTCGCGGGTGGCGAGGGCGATCCGCAGCAGGGCCTTGAGCTTGTCCCCCACCGGGGCGTCGTCGATCCCCGCGCAGGCCGCGTCGACCACCGCGCGGCCGCCGTCGAGGGTTTCGGCCGCGGCGGCGGCGTGGCTGCCGTGGCAGAAGCGGCATTCGTTGCCGTGGGAGACCACCGCCGCGATCAGTTCGCGCTCGCCGACGGTCAGGCTGCTCGGGCCGCGCAGGAGAGTCTGCGCCAGGTGGTTGAGCGGGACGGCGGTCTCGGGCCGGAACGCGAACAGCGACCGGATGCCGGGCGACTGCGGGTCGAGCGGGATGTGCGGCATCGGTTCCTCCAGGCGGGCGCGAAAGATCGTCCCGCGCAGTCTGGCGGCCGGCGGCGGCCCGGCCAACCTCCGTGTTGCGCAACCGGACCGCCGCCGAAAGCCTCAACTCACCGCGAAGTCGTCGGCGTAGACGGCACTTTGGCCGTACCAGCCGTGGACGTACACGGTCACCGCACCCGACGCGCCGGTCGTGAACGGCACCGACAGCTTCGTCCAGCCGCTGCCGGAGGTCCACGCGCTCGCGGTGGCGCCACCGCGGACGCCGACGTAGGCGTAGCTGCCCTGCACCCACGCCGTGAGCGTGTAGGCGTGGTTCGGGGCGAGCGTCACGTTCTGTGCGGCTTCGCCGGTGGCCGACGCCGTGGGCGTCACCTGCAGCGCGTGGGTGCCCGAGTGCGCCGGGGTGGCGACGAGCGCGTCGCCGGGGGCGGTCCACGGGCTCAGGGCGCCGGTCTCGAAACCGCCGTTGACCACGCCGCCCGCCGGCGGGGTGCCCTTGACGGTGAGGGTGAAGGTGGTGCTGTGGCTGCCGGAGGCGGCGGTGCCGGTCACGGTGAGCGGGTAGACGCCGGGGACGGCGGCCGCGGTGGTGCCCACCGAGAGCGTCGCGCTGCCGCCCGCGGTCACCGTGCCGGGACTGACAGCCGCGGTGACGCCGGCGGGTGCGCCGGTGACCGACAGCGTGACCTGCTGGGCGGAGCCGGACGTCACCGCGGTGTTCACCGTCGCCGAGGCCGAACCGCCCGGGTCCACCGCGGCCGACGCCGGGGTGGCGGCGAGGGAGAAGTCGTTGCCGGGCACGGACGTGCCGCCGGTGAAGGGCTCGAAGGCGTGGCTGAAGAACCAGGTGTCCTGGGCGATGCCGGAGCAGTTGTCGGCCGCGGCGCCGCCGGGGCAGCTGCCGTTGTCGCGTTGCAGCGCCCAGAACGACAGCGTGTTGATGCCCTTGGCCACGGCCCAGTTGTAGACGGTGGCCGCGTCAGCGGTGGTGAAGGTTTCGGCCGGGCCGAAGTCGTCGACGCCGATCATCTCGGTGACCCCGGCCATCGCCCACAGCTGGGCCTGGGTCTTGCCCGGGTAGAGCGAGCCGAGCTGGGAGACCAGGCCGGCCGCGGCGGTCTGGGTGTCGGTGGCCATCTGGTGGGCGGCGTTGTCGTAGTAGTCGAAGGTCATCAGGTTGACGACGTCGACGCGGGTGCCGTTGGCGACGGCGTTGCGCAGGACGGCGAGGCCGCTGTCGGCGAGGCCGCGGGTCGTCGTGGGCAGGGTGTAGGAGATCTGCAGCGAGCGCCCGGAGGCCGCGGCCCAGTCCTGGACCTTCTTGAGCGCCTTGTTGCGGCGGTCGATCCCGGCCGAGTTGGTCAGCGAGTTGTCCTCGATGTCCATGTCGAGCCGGGGGACGTCGTAGGTGGTGAGCACCGACTCGTAGGCGGCGGCGATCGAGTCCACGTTGGTGCAGCTGTCGGCTATTTCGGTGCCGGTGTTGTCGGCGGTGTAGCCGCCGAAGGACGGGATGACGTCGCCGCCGCGGGAGCGGATGGTGGCGATGTCGGCCCCGAAGACGCCGGTGGAGATCGGCATTCCGGTGTCGCCGTTCCAGTACACCGTGCAGGAGCCCTTGGTGGCGGCCTGCAGGAACGCCATCGTGAGGTGCTTGGCGCCGGACTGCTGGGCCAGCGCGGCGGGGCTCTCGCCGGTCCAGGCTTCGAAGTAGGGCGCGAAGACGTGCGTGGGCAGCGGCGTGGCGGCCTGGGCGGTGCCGGCGGCGGCGACCAGGGAACCGGCCGAGAACGCCGCCAGGGCAAGGGAAACGGACAATCGGGAGAAAGGTCTGCGTCGACGCATCTGCGCTCCTGAGCCGGCGGGAGCCGTGCGGCGGCGTGGCACGGCGGGAACGCTTTCAGGATTGGACCAGACCAATCGGTGCGTCAAGGTCCAGACCACTAAACCGGCCGGATGGCGGCGGCGATTGCGCGGGAAGGCAGCCCGGCGCGAGCCCACCGAGTGGGCAACGATCGTGACAAAAACGTTCCAACTCTCCGAGGTGGCCGGTAGCGTCCTGGTCCATGCGGGTGATGTGGGGGAAGAATGGACGACGCAGAGTGACCAAGCCGTGGCGAGCCGCCCCGAAGGCCGCCCTCTCCAGCCCGCTGACGCTGATCGTGGCGGCCGTGACCTCGCTGCTGGCGTGCTTCCTCGGCACGGCCGCGGTGCTGCAGGCGTCCGCGGCCGGCGGGGCCACCGTCGCGTACCAGACGGGCATCACCTGCCCGGACAGCTACGGCCCGATGTTCGGCAAGGGCAACATGCCGGTGCAGGACATCCCGGCGGTGACCGGCGCGATCCAGCGCCACGCCGCCGCGCACGGGTTCGGCGCGCCCGTCGTCGGCGAGTTCACCACCGTGCTGCGGGGCACCGAGTTCAACGGCGACCCGCACTACAAGGTCCGCTTCGGCTACCGCGACCAGGTCGGCCTGGACAACCTGACGCTGCAGCAGGGCACGCGGGCACCGGGGTTGTGGCTGGGCAACGTGGTGGCCGACGCCGAGCACATCGGCGTCGGCACGAAACCGAGCCTGCAGGGCGTGCCGCTGCCGCCGGTCACCGGCATCTACCGCGACCTGCTCGACCCGCCGCCGCGGTGGTGGTGCTCGCAGCAGTCCGGGGCCGTGATCGACCGGCTGGTCGACGACCCGATCGACTCGATCGTCTTCGCCACCGACCGCAAGACCTTCGACGACACCATCCGGGCCATCGGCCTGCCGACGATGCAGTACTTCCACGTTTCCTTCTACGAGCCGGCGCCGACGACGCTGAGCGCCGCCGAAGACCTCCTGCAGCGCTCGCAGGACCTGGTCGCCGACGTCCGCGCCGACCTGACCGCCCAGGGCCTCGGCTCGCTGATCGCCGCCGACGTCCCGACGTTCCAGCGCTCGGTGCAGATCGCCCGGCAGGCCCAGGAGAACGTGTTCGTCTCGATCCTGCCGCTGGCGCTGATCAGCGTCCTGGTCGGCTGCGCCGGCCTGGGCACGGTGGCCCTGCAGTGGTACCAGCGGCGGCACGCCCAGCTGCGGCTGCTCTCCGCGCGCGGCAGCGGCCCGGCGGCGCTCGGCGGGCTCGCCGTCGCCGAGCTGGGCCTGCCGATCCTGCTCGGCGGGGCGGCGGGCGCGGTCGCGGCCCGGCTGCTGCTCGGCGTGTACGGCCCGCCCGGCGCCCCGGATCCGGCCGCCGTGCTGACCGCCGCCGGCGTCGCGGCCGGGACCCTGGCGGTGTCGCTGGTGCTGCTGGCCCTGGTCGTCGCGGTGCGGGTGCACCGGGAGTTCGAGCTGGGCCGGGTGCGCCGCGGCGGCAAGCGGGTGCGGCTGCTGGCGTACTTCCCGTGGGAGCTGGCGACGGCGGGCATGGCCTGGCTGGGCTGGACGCGGCTGGCGCACTACGGCACGGCGTCCCGGCTGGGCAATCCCCTCCCCCAGGTCGACCCGCTGGCCCTGACCTACCCGGTGTTCGTGGTGCTGACGGTCGGGCTGCTGACCGCGCGGCTGGCGTGGCTGGCCCTGCACGCCTCGCACCGGGCCCGGTTCTGGTCGCGCCCGGCGCTGCAGCTGGCGATCCGGCGGCTGGCCGGCGCCCGCGCCCCGGTGACCGGGGTGCTGGTCATCGGAACGCTCGCCATCGGCACGCTGGCCACCGGGATCGGCATCGCCCGCGGCCAGGAGGAGGCCCTGGACACCAAGTCGGCGATCTTCGTCGGCAGCAACGCCCGCCTCGACACCGACAGCCCGCTCGGCATGGGCCAGGTCGCGATGCCCCCGTCGCTGGCCGGGGGCAGCACCGTGGTCGGCGAGCTGACCGGGACCGGCAGCGTGGTGCTGGTGGTCGACCCGGCGACGTTCGCCCGCGGTGCGGCGGTGGAACACATCCCTGGTGACGACCTGACCGGGCTCCTGCAGCAGATCTCGAAGCCGGACCCACGCGGCACGCCGGTGATCCGGGTCGGGCACACGGCCAAGCAGAACGCCAAGCTGCCCGACGACCTGCCCGACGCGGTCGTCGCCGGCGACCTGCCGGTGTTCCCGATGATCGGCACCTCCCCCGGCTACGTCGTCTCGCGCACGGTGCTCACCCACGCGCAGCTGGACGGCATTCCGAAGTGGAGCGTGCTGACGACCGCGCCGATGGCGGAGGCGACCGCGGCGCTGCGCGCCGCGGGGGTGTTCATCCCGAACCGGATCAGCCGCGAGTCCGCTTTGGACGGTCTGCCGTTCTTCGTGGTGGCGTGGACGTTCTCGTTCGTGGCGCTGCTGGGCGCGGTGCTCGGCGTGGTGGCGATCCTGGCGCTGCTGGTGGCGGTCGAAGTCCGGCGGCGGCAGAACGCCCTGGCCGGGGCGCTGGTGCTGCGGATGGGCATGCGCCCGCGGACACTGCTGGCCAGTCACCTGATGGAACTGGGGGCGCTGAGCGGGCTGGCGATCGTGGTCGGGGTCGTGTGCGGGGTTTCGGTGGCGGGGCTGTCGGTGCCCCGGTTCGACCCGGCGACGTTCCTCGCCCCGCGCTCGGAGCTGCCGGATCCGCTGCCGTTCGTGCTGACCGTCGTGGTGATCGGCGTGGCGGTGGTCGCGCTGGCCGGCTGGATCGCGGTGCGCTCGGTGCGCACCGCCCGGACCGCGGAGCTGATCCGTGCCTGAGAAGCCCATCTTTTCCCTGCGCGGCATCGGCGTCGACTACCCGACGCCGGCCGGGGTCGTCACCGGCGTCGACGACGTCAGCCTCGACGTACCCGCTCGCGGGATGACCGTGCTGGCCGGGCCGTCGGGGTCGGGGAAGTCGACGCTGCTGCGGGTGCTGGGGCTGTTCGAGCAGCCCGCGCGCGGCACGCTGACGTTCCAGGGCGCCGACGTCCGCAAGCTCAAGCACCGTGAGCGGCGGGCGCTGCGGCGCCACCACCTGGGCCTGGTGTTCCAGAACCCGAGCGACAACCTGCTGGGCTACCTGACGGTCGCGGAGAACCTGCACGCCGCGGCCGAGGCCGCCGGGACCGAGTGCAACGCCGAGGACATCCTCGGGCAGCTGGGCCTGCACGGCACCGGCGGCTGGAAGATCGCCGCGCTCTCGGGCGGGCAGCAGCAGCGGCTGGCGTTCGGGTGCGTTTTGGCCGCGCGCTCGACGGTGATCCTCGCCGACGAGCCGACGTCGCAACTGGACGAGGCATCGGCGGACCTGGTGCTCGACACCCTGCAGTACCTGGTGGACCAGGACTTCGCGGTCCTGGTCGCCTCGCACGACGAACGCCTGATCGACCTCGGCGCGCGGGTGGCCCGGCTGCACAAGGGCGTGCTCGAAGGCATCGAAGAACGGGAGCTGCCGGCATGACACTCGTGGAAGCGGTCGGGCTGCGCCGCAGTTTCGCCCACCCCAGCGGCGACATCGAGGTGCTGCGCGGGCTGGAACTGCGGGTGGGCGCGGGCGAGCTGGTGACGGTGTCGGGCCGGTCGGGCTCGGGCAAGAGCGCGCTGCTGGCCCTGCTGTGCGGCTTCGACTCCCCCGACTCCGGCTGCGTGCTTCTCGACGGCGTCCCGATCGACGGCGCGCCGCCGTGGCACACCTGCGCGGTGCTGCCACAGGCGCTCGGGCTGGCGAACGAGCTGACGATCGCGGAGAACGTGGCCTTGCCGCTGCGGCTGCGGTCGGACGTGCCGCGCCCGTCGCCGCCGGCGATCGCCGAGCGGGTGGGTGGCCTGCTGGACGAGCTGGGCATCGGCGACCTCGGCGACCGCTATCCCCTGGAGGTGTCGTTCGGCCAGCAGCAGCGGGTGGCGCTGGCCCGCGCGGTCGCCGGCCGCCCGCGGGTCCTGCTGACGGACGAACCGACCGCGCACCTGGACGCGGGCTCGACACCCCGGGTCCTGCGCCTCCTGCGCCAGTGCGCGGCGGAAGGCGCGGCGGTGATCGTGGCCACCCACGACGAGGAGGTCCACCGCATCGCCGACCGCCGCGTCCGCCTGCTCGACGGGGTGCTCACGGCCTTGCTGGACTGACCCGCGCCCCCGCGTCCGGCACGCCCGCGTAGTCCGGCAGCTCCACGCCGTTGAGCGCACGCTCGACCAGCGGCATGAGCGCTTCCATGTCGGGCTCGGCGTCCGCACCGGCCTCGCGGCTCTGCACGTGCAGCCGGCCGATCTCCTGGTTGGCCTCGACGAACGGGCGCATCCGCGTCTCGTAGGCGGCGAACCCCGCCTCCGGGTCCCACCCGGCGGCGGCCAGCTCGCCGGCCAGCAGGTAGGCGCCGACCAGCGCCAGTCCGGTGCCGCCACCCGACATCGGGGACGAACAGAACGCCGCGTCGCCGATCAGGCCCACGCGGCCCGACGACCAGCGGTCCAGCACCACCTGGGCGACCTGGTCGAGGTAGAAGTCCGGGGTGTCGTCCAGGTGCGCGAGGATCTCCTCCGTCCGCCAGCCCAGGCCGGCCATCCGCGCGCGCAGCAGTTCCTTCTGCGCGTCGATGTCGCGGTAGTCGACGTCGAAGCCGTCGGCGGGGAAGGACAGCATGGCCATCGCCCGGGTGGGGTCCTTGAGCGGCCGCAGCCCGGCCGAACGCCCCTCGTGCTGGTAGTCGATCATCCAGCGGTCGATCCCGAACTCGTTGGGCACGCTGTAGAAGGCCAGCACCATCCCGAGGTGGCGGACGAACCGCTCGCGCGGCCCGAAGACCATCCCGCGCAGCGCCGAGTGCAGCCCGTCGGCGCCGATCACCAGGTCGAAGCGCCGCAGGGCGCCGCTCGCGAAGGTGACGTCGGCGCCGTCCGCGTCCTGGGTGAGCTCGGCGATCCGGTCGCCGAAGAGGTATTCGACATGCTCGCGGGTGTCGTCGTAGAGCACCTGGGACAGGTCGCCGCGCAGGATCTCGATGTCCGCGATGTACCCGTCGCCGCCGTCGTCCTCGGCGCTGAAGGTCTCCAGCACGGTCCCGTCGGCGGCCACGGTGTGCGCGCCGGCGGTCTCGGTGCGGGCCGCGCGCACCGGCGCCTCCAGCCCCATCAGGCGGATGACGTCCTTGGCCACCCCGCGCGCGTCCACCGCCTGGCCGCCGGGACGCAGCCCGGGCGCCCGTTCCACGACGGTCACCTCGGCGCCCCGCCGCCGCAGCCAGTGGGCCAGCGCGGGCCCCGCGATGCTCGCCCCGGTCACCAGCACCCTGTTCCCGCTCACCGCGGTCCCCCCATCGCCGTCCGCATGCCGGTCCGGAGTGTAGCGGCGGTGGCCGCGCCAACCGATCAGGAATCGAGAAGCGCTGGTCAGCGGGCCGGTCATAGCGTCTACGACGTACCGCAGACCACGACTTCAGGAGCACCGAAGATGAGCACCCAGGGGATCAAGACCGTCCTGCACCCCGTCACCGACCTGGCCGCCGCCAAGGCCGTCTACACCGCCCTGCTGGGCGTCGAGCCGCAGGCCGACGCGCCCTACTACGTCGGCTACGACGTCGAAGGCCAGCACATCGGGCTGGTGCCGAACGGCGCGCAGCAGGGCATGACCGGGCCGGTGTCCTACTGGCACGTCGACGACATCGAGGCGAAGCTCGCCGAGGTCACCAAGGCGGGCGGGACGGTCAAGGACGCGCCGAAGGACGTCGGCAACGGCCGCCTGGTCGCGACCTTCACCGACGCCGACGGCAACGTCCTCGGCGTGCTGCAGGACCCCGCGCAGTCCTAGTCGAGCGCGGTGGCCCGGCTGACCTCCTCCCAGGCGGCCAGGTCCGCCGCGACGGCCTCGTGGTGGGCGCGGATGGCTTCGACGGCGTCCGCGCCCAGCGCGAGCCGCAGCGGGGCGTCGTCGCTGCCGACCGCACGCACGATCGCCGCGGCGGCCTTGGCCGGGTCACCGGGCTGGGTGCCGTCCATGTTCTCGACCGCATCGCGCGTTCCGCCGGTCGACACCGCGTAGGCGTCGATCGTGCGGGAGCGGTGCATGCGGCCGCCGCCGAACTCGGTGCGGAACGCGCCCGGCTCGACGATCAGCACCCGCACCCCGAACGGCGCCACCTCCGCGGCCAGGGCTTCGGAGATCCCTTCCAGCGCGAACTTCGTCCCGCAGTAGGCGCCGTAGCCGGGCAGGGAGAGCTGCCCGCCCATCGAGCTGATCTGCACGACCGTGCCGCTGCCCTGCGCGCGCAGGTGCGGCAGCACGGCCTTGGTGACCGCGACCGCGCCGAAGAACATCACGTCCATCAGCGCGCGCAGTTCGTCCATGGTGAGCTCCTCGACCGCGCCGACCGACCCACTGCCGGCGTTGTTGACCACCACGTCGATCTGGCCGAACGCCTCGAGCGCGGCCTTCACCGCCGTGTCGATCTGCCCGGCGTCGGTGACGTCGAGGGCGGCGGTCCGGAGCCGGTCGCCGCTGCGATCCTGCAGTTCGGTCAGGGTTTCCGGCCGGCGAGCGGTGGCCAGCACGCGGTCGCCCGCGGCGAGCGCGGCCAGCGCGATCTCCCGGCCGAAGCCGGCGGAGCAGCCGGTGATCAGCCAGACCCGGCCGTCGGTGTTCGTCATTTTCCGTGTCCTCCCAGTGCTTTCCTCCCTTCCATCCTGACGACGATCTTGGCCGGGGCGCCAACACCGATGTCCTGGCGCGGCTACAGTCTGAGCCTGTGACCCCCGAGTTGCGGCAGCTCCGCTACTTCGCCGCGGTGGCCGAGGCCGGCAGCTTCACCCGCGCCGCCGCCGGGCTGCACCTCGCCCAGCAGTCGCTGTCCCAGCAGATCACCGTGCTGGAGCGCGCGCTCGGCGTCCGGCTGTTCGACCGCGACGCGCGGGGGACGCGGCTCACCGCCGTCGGCCGGCTGTTCCTGCCCGAGGCCCGCGCGGTGCTGGCCCGCGCCGAAGAAGCCGTCGCCACGCTCGGGCGGGCGGTGCGCGGCGAGATCGGCGACGTCCGGCTCGTCTTCCTCGCCACGACGGCGAACTACCTGCTGCCGCCGGTGGTGCGGGCGGTCCGGGAGCAACTGCCCGGGCTGGCCGTGACGACGGCCGAGGCGTCGATCGCCGAGCTGGTCGAGGGCCTGCGCGAGGGCCGGTTCGACCTGGCGTTCACCCGGCCGCCGCTGGTGGCCGGCCTGGTGTCCCGGACGTTGCTGACCGAAGAGGTGTGCGCGGTGCTGCCGGCGGAGCACCCCCTGTCCGGGCGGGTGTCGCTGCAGCTGGCCGACCTCGCGGACGAGCCGTGGGTGCTCACCCCGCGCGGCAGCTGGGAGCCGTGGCACCGCGGCTACGACGACGACTTCGCCGCGGCCGGCTTCACCCCGCGGGTGGTGCAGCGGGCCGCGACCGTGCAGGGCCTGCTCGGCCTGGTGGCGGCCGGGGTCGGGGTGACCCGGCTGGCCCGCTCGTCGCACAGCCTGCGCCGCACCGGCGTGGCGTTCGTGCCCCTGGCGGGCGAGGTCGCCCGCACGGAACTGGTGTGGTTGCCGGGCAACGACAACCCGGCGGTCCGGGCGATCGCCGAGGTGGCGGCCGGCTTGGCGGCGGCGACGGACCTGACTCAGGCGGGCTGACCGCTTTCGGTGGGCAGCCCGGCGTCCACCCAGTCTTCGATGCCCGCGGCGTACTTGCGGACGTCGGTGTAGCCCAGCCGTTCCAGCTGCACGGCGACCTGGCCGCTGTTGGCGCAGGCGGGGTTCGAGCAGTAGGTGACGATCGCGGCGGCCTTGTCCGGCAGCACCTTCGGCGCCTTCGCGGCGACGTCGTCGGCGACGAGGTTGATCGCGCCGGGCAGGTGCCGGGTCGCGTAGTACGACTCTGGCAGGGCGTCGACGAGGACGAGGGTGCCGTCGGCGAGCCCGGCGCGGAGCGTGTCGCGGTCGATGGTCTCGGTCATGGCGGGCCTTTCAGAAGGTCTTGGCGGCGTCGCGGGCGGCTTCGTGGGCGATCCGCCCGAGTTCGGCGGCATCGCCGGTGAGGGTGGGGTGGAAGCGGATCTCGGCGACGTCGTCGATGCCGGTCCAGTCGAGCCAGCCGGTGAAGAAGGGCGCCTGGAAGTCCGCGCCGAACTCCGGGCCGAGCCCGGGCGCCCAAACGGCGCTGGTGTAGATGACCGCGGCGCGCTTGCCGCGGCCGGCCAGGAGGTGCCGGTAGCCGGAAGCCGGGTCCACGCCGAAGACCCAGCCGGGCTGGGAGACGACGTCGACGAATTGCTTGAGCACGTACGGCACGCCGGAGTTCCACATCGGCACGCTGAACAGGATCCGGTCGGCGGCGTCGAACCGGGCGAACGCCGCCTGCGCCGCGGCCCAGGCGTCGGCCTCCTCGCCCTGCGGGGTGCCGCCGCCGAAGACGGTCATCTTGGCGCGGGCGGCGGCGGGGCCGAAGGCGGGCAGCGAGCCGTCCCAGAGGTCCCATTCGTCGATGTCGGCGTCCGGGTGCTGGCTGCGGTAGCTGTCCAAGAAAGTGGCTGCCAGACGCAGCGACTCGGACGCTTCCCCCCGTGGGGACGCGGAAATGTGCAGCAGATCGGGCATGGCGATGCTCCTCGGAGGGAGGTCCGGCTTTCGCCGGACGGGAAATCGGACTAGAGTCCGCTTATGTCTTCGAACCGTAGCGGACCGAAGTCCGTTTCGTCAACGCCGGCCGAGCTGCCGGTGCTCGGCGCCCCCGTCCGCGAGCGGGCCGACGCCGCCCGCAACCGGATCCGCGTCCTGGAGGCCGCCGAGAAGCTCTTCGCCGAACGCGGCGTCGACGCGGTCACCATGGACGACATCGCGGGCGCGGCCGGCGTCGGCAAGGGCACGCTCTACCGCCGTTTCGGCGACAAGGGCGGCCTCGCCATGGCCCTGCTCGACGAGCGCGAAAGGGAACTCCAGGAGCGGATCATCACCGGCCCGCCCCCGCTGGGCCCGGGCGCGGAGCCCGCCGACCGCCTCGACGCGTTCATCGAGGCGTACCTGGAGCTCTTGGACCGCCAGCTGGACCTGGTGCTGCTGTCGGAGACCGCCACCACGGGCGCCCGCTTCCGCACCGGCGCGCACACGTTGTGGCGCCGGCACTGCCGGCACCTGTTCGAAGCGGGCGGCGCGGAGGACGCCGAGATCGCCGCGGACGTCCTGCTCGCGGCCCTGTCGGCCGAGCAGGTGCGGCACTGGCGGCAGGAGCGCGAGATGTCCTCGGTGGCGCTGGCGGAGTCGCTCGTCCGGCTGGCGCGAGCCTGGCTGCGATGACGCACAGCTCGACGACACCCCGCACGCTCGCTCGTCCGACTGGCCCGAACCTGGCTGCGGTGACGCACCGTGTCCGCCGCTCGGCCGGTCCGTAGAATCGACCGCGATGCGTCGTCTTCGGTGGTACTGGGGAGCCCTCGTCCTCGCGTGCGTGGCCTTGCTGGTCGGCTTCTTCGTCTTCTTCGGCTCCGAAAGCAAGCCCGGGCAGCCGCAGCCGCGGCAGGGACCGCCCGGCACCGGGCCGCTCACCGTCGTCGCGATGGGTGACAGCACCGTGTCCGGCGAAGGGGCCGGCCAGTACACCGCCGCCACCAACGGGCAAGGCGGCAACTGGTGCCACCGCTCCCCCAACGCCTTCGTCGAGAAGATCGCCGCCCCGGGCGTCACCGCGCGGGTCAACCTCGGCTGTTCCGGTGCGCCCGCCGAGCAGGTCGCGCTCGGGGACGTCAAGCAGTGGACCGAGGGTTCGCAGGCGCAGCAGCTCGCCGCGCTGGTGAAGGACCACCGGGTGGCGGCGGTGGTGATCGCGGTCGGCGCGAACGACGAGCCGAAGTTCTCCAACCAGGTCAACGACTGCTTCAAGGCGTGGTTCGACGCCGGCGGCCCGCCGTGCAGCACCGCGCTGAAGCAGACCTGGAAGTCCAAAGTGGACGCGATGGTGCCGAAGGTCGCCAAGGCCGTCTCCGACGTCAAGACCGTCCTGGCGCAGGCCGGGTACGTGCCCGCGGACTACCAGCTGATCCTGCAGTCCTACGCGGCCCCGATCGGCCCGGACCTCCCGGAGGACCTGCGCAGCCTCAACGGCTGTCCATTCCGCACCGAAGACCTGCGCTGGATCGCCCAGACCGGCATCGGCGTCCTGTCCGCCGGTCTGAAAGCGGCCGCCCAGCAGTCCGGGGCGCGGTTCCTGGACCTGGCGAAGGCGGGCGTCAAGCACGAGGCCTGCAGCGGTGGCGCGAACCCGGCGACCGAGTGGTTCACCCGGCTGACGCTCCAGCTGGCCGACCTCGGCCAGGCCGAGCGGGCCGGGCACGCGCTGCAGGAATCGTTCCACCCCAACGCGACCGGCCACGCGGCGATCGCCAACTGCCTGACCGAGTTCATCGCGGCCAAGGACGGCAACGCCTCCTGCCTGGCCGGCGCGGACGGCAAGCTGCACGCGGTCCCGGAGGTCGTGGCCCGCTGACCGCTCAGGGCACTGTGCGCACGGACGTCGTGTCCACGTCGGCGCGGGTGCCGTCCGACCCGATCGGCTGCAGCGGCGGCAGCGGGACGCCGTGGGTGTCGACCAGCACCGAGTGGGCCTCGCCGGGGGCGAAAGCGTGCCGTTCGCCCCACTGCCGCAGGGCGACGACGACCGTGAACAGGTCGCGCCCGGCCGGGGTCAGCTCGTAGACCTGCCGCCGGCCGGACGGCGCGGTCCGCCGGTCGAGGACGCCGCGGTCGACCAGGCGGCGGAGCCGGTCGGTGAGGATGTTGCGGGCGATCCCGGTGCGCTGCCGGAAGTCGGTGAACGACCGGGCGCCGTCCATCGCGTCGCGGACGACGAGCAGGCTCCAGCGGTCGCCGACGAGGTCGAGCGCGCGCGCCACCGGGCAGCTCGGGTCGGTCCAGTCCTCGGTCACCACACCTCCGGAAGAGTTGCTGTTCGCAACCATTCTGCCGTACGGTCGGATCAGTTGCAATCTGCTACCGATCGGAGGGTTCATGGGCCGGAACACGCTGCTGGCGGCGGTGTGCGCGGTGGCGGTCGCGAGCATCTACGCCGCGCAGCCGGCGCTCGCCGGGATCGGCGCGGACCTGGACGTCCCCGCCGCGGACCTCGGCTGGATCGTCGCGGCCGGCCAGCTCGGCTACCTGGCGGGACTGGCCCTGCTCGTCCCCCTCGGAGACCTGCGGGACCGGCGCCGGCTCATCGCGGGACACCTCGTCCTGACGGCGGCGGGCGCGGTCGTCGCCGCCTCCGCGACCCGGCTCTGGGTGCTGCTGGCGGGGCTGGCCGTCGCCGGGTTGTTCGCCGTCGTCGTGCAGACGACCGTCGCCTACGCCGCGGCGAGCGCCACGCCCGCCGAACGCGGCCGCACCCTCGGCGTGGTGACCTCCGGGGTCGTCCTCGGCATCCTCGGCGCCCGCGTCGCGGCCGGGGCACTGGCCACGGCGTGGGGCTGGCGCAGCGTGTACGCCGTGCTCGCCGCACTCCTGATCACGCTGGCGGGGGTGGTGCTGAAGACCCTCCCAC
The DNA here is from genome assembly GCF_053601215.1 of Amycolatopsis sp. NPDC004772. Taxonomy (NCBI): domain Bacteria; kingdom Bacillati; phylum Actinomycetota; class Actinomycetes; order Pseudonocardiales; family Pseudonocardiaceae; genus Amycolatopsis; species Amycolatopsis sp. NPDC004772. The sequence continues at coordinate 18,883 of NZ_JBSGBK010000039.1, read as the reverse complement.
CCGACCCGCGCCCCGCACGGTCGTCCTACCGGGACGTGCTGACGTCGCTGGGCGGGCTGTTCCGCGAGCGGCTGTTCGTCTCGCGCGGGCTGGTCGCGTTCTTCCTGTTCGCCTCGTTCGGCACGCTGTGGAGCGGCCTGGCGCTGCCCCTGTCCGCCGCACCGTGGCGGCTGGACGCGGCGCAGATCGGCCTGTTCGGGCTCGCCGGATTGGTGGGCGCGTTGGGCGCCGCCCGGGCGGGCCGCTGGGCCGACGCGGGGTTCGCGCGCACGGTCACGCTCGGCGCCCTCGCCCTGCTCGCCGTCTCGTGGGCGGCGATCGGACAGGCGTCGTGGTCACTCCCGCTCGTCGTCGCCGGCGTGGTCGTGCTCGACTTCGCCGTACAGGCCGTGCACGTGAGCAACCAGCACCTGCTGACCACCGCGCACCCGGACGCGACCAGCACCGCCATCGGCGGCTACATGCTCTTCTACTCGCTCGGCTCGGCCCTGGGCGCGACCGCCACGACGGCCGCGTTCGCCGTCGCCGGCTGGGCGGGCTCCAGCGTCCTCGGCGCGGGATTCGCCTTGTGCGCCTTGGCGGCCGGCCTCACAGGTCGAGCGCGGCCCGCAGCGCGATGTCGATCCGTTCCTGGACGTCCTGGTCGATCTCGGCGATCCGCTCGTCGAACCACGGGCGGTAGAGCCGGGTGAGGTTGAGCGTCGACACCCAGTACCGGGCGTCGATCGCGACGCCGAGGATGTCCATCGGGTCGCGGTCGAGGAGTTCGGTGCCGAGCAGCCACGGGCGCTCGGACTCGTTCACCCCGTCCGAGGACAGCAGCACCACCGTGCGCTGCCGGGCCGGATCGGTCGGGGGGTGGTACGTCCAGACTTCACCCCTGCGCACGCAGATCCTTCTCCGCCGCGCTCAGCTCGGCCTCGTCCGATTCCGCGGCGGCCGGTTCCGGCTTCTGCGGGGTGTAACCCGTGCGCACCGCCTCGCGCCTGGCCGCCTTCGACAGCCAGGACGAGACCGAGATCCCGTGGGCTTTCGCGGCTCGTTCGGCGAATTCCAGCGCGCCGCTGTCCAGCGAAAGAGTGACCTTACGTGTTGCCATACCTTTTACCGTACCAGCGCCCCGGCCACCGGACGGGGCGCCGGGGTCAGAACGTCGGCGAACGTCCCTCGAACGGCGTAGAGAGCACCACCGTCGTGCGGGTCGACACCTTCGCCGCTTCCCGGATCCGCCGCAGCAGGTCCTCCAGGGCCAGCGGCGACTGGACGCGCACCAGCAGGATGTAGGACTCGTCGCCGGCCACCGAGTAGCACGACTCGATCTCCTTGATGTGCTGGATCCGCTGCGGGTAGTCGTCCGGCGCGGCCGGGTCGTTCGGCGTCAGCGAGATCAGCGCCGTCAGCGGGAGGCCGATCTGCTCGCCGTCGAGCCGCGCGGTGTAGCCGAGGATGACCCCGCGCTGCTCGAGGCGGCGCACCCGCTGGTGCACCGCCGACACCGACAGCCCGACCCGCTCGGCGAGGTCGGTGAAGCTGCGCCGCCCGTCCGCCGCGAGCTCCTGGACGATCGACTGGTCCAGCGGCTCCAGGCCGCCGGTGGTCATGCGTCCAGCACGACGAGCTCGTGCGGCTGGTTGTTGACGGCCTCGACGCCGTCTTCGGTGACGATGACGATGTCCTCGATCCGGGCGCCCCACCGGCCCGGCTGGTAGATGCCCGGCTCGACGCTGAAGGCCATGCCCGGCTCCAGCGGCAGCGCGTTCCCGGCGATGATGTAGGGCTCCTCGTGCACGTCCAGGCCGATGCCGTGCCCGGTGCGGTGGATGAAGTACTCCCCGAACCCGGCCTCGGCGATGACGTCCCGCGCGGCGGCGTCGACGGCCTCGGCGGTGACGCCCGGCTTCACGGCGGCCACCGCGGCGGCCTGCGCGCGCTGCAGGACCGCGTAGGTCTCGGCCACGTCGGCGTCGCGCGGAGTGCCCACGGCGTAGGTGCGGGTGGAGTCGGAGTTGTAGCCGGCCGGCAGCGGGCCGCCGATGTCGACGACCACGACGTCACCCTTCTCGATGACGCGCTCGGAGACGTCGTGGTGCGGGCTGGCCCCGTTCGGGCCGGAGCCGACGATCACGAAGTCGGCCTGGACGTGGCCCTCCTCGACGATGGCCGCGGCGATGTCGGCCCCGACCTCGGCTTCGGTGCGACCGGGCCGCAGCCACTCGTGGACGCGGGCGTGCACCCGGTCGATCGCCGCACCGGCTTCGCGCAGCGACGCGATCTCGGCGGCGTCCTTGCGCATCCGCAGCTCCCGGACGACGGGCCCGGCCAGGGTCTGCTCGGCGGTGTCGAGGGCGGCCCGCAGCGCGAGCACGTGCAGGGCCGGGGTGAAGTCGCTGACGGCGACCCGGCCGGGCTTGCCGAGCCGGTCGGCGACGAGCTTGTAGGGGTCGTCACCGTCGACCCAGGTGAGCAGCTCGACACCGAGCTCGTCGGTGGGGACGTCGGCGTACCCGGGCGCCTCCAGCTTCGGCACGACGAGCGCGGGCGTGCCGTCGGCGGGGACGACGAGGGTGGTGAGCCGCTCGAACGAGCCCCCGGCCTGCCCGAGCAGGTACCGCAGATCCGAGCCGGGCGCGATCAGCAGGGCATCGGTCCCCGCGGCAGCCGCGGCAGCGCGGGCACGGTCCAGCCGCGCCCGGAGAGCGGCGGCATCGGGAGCGGGCGTGTGAAGGGATCGGCGCGACATGAAGGCGAGCCTAGTGGGGCGCCGGGCGAACCGGACGCGCCCGGGGCCACGACATGCCGGGCCGGGTGACCCGCAGCTCACCACTCCCCCGCCGCGAGCCGCCCCGGCCCCCGTTGGTAGTTCCTGAGCGAGGAGCGGTGGTCGCCAGGGCCGGTGTTACTGGCCCACCATGCAGCCGACCCCGCCCGCACCCGGCAACCGCCAGCTCAACGCGCACCGCTACCGCCGATTCGCTCCCCCCGCGGGCCACCCCACCGCGGGCCGGGCCGCCGCGAGCCGCCCCGGCCCGCGGGGGCGCCCCCCGTTTTCCACGCTACCGGTCACCACCGACAATTCCGGGCCCCGGAAGCCGAACCCGCTCAGCCGCCTGGTCGCCGCGAGCCCGGCCAGCACCGCACTCCCCCGAAGCCGAACCCGATCAGCCACCCTCGCCGCCGTGAGCCCGGCCCGCACCGCGCCTCCCGGCACCCACCGCACTCCCGGGCGACCGCGCCGCGTGGCTTGTCCCTCCTCCGCCGCCCCGACGTGGCAGGCTGTGCGGGTGACCGGATCCCTTGCCCTGCTCGACTCCGCGAGCCTGTACTTCCGCTCCTTCTTCGCCCTGCCCGACTCGATGCGTGCCGCCGACGGGACGCAGGTCAACGCCGTGCGGGGGTTTGCCGACACGATTGCGCGGATCCTCACCGACCGGCGGCCCGCGCGGCTCGTCTGCTGCCTCGACGCCGACTGGCGGCCGAAGTTCCGCACCGATCTGCTCCCCAGCTACAAGGCGCACCGGGTGGCCGAAGAGACCGGCAGCGGCCCCGACGTCGAAGAAGTCCCCGACACGCTCACCCCGCAGGTGCCGATCATCCTCGACCTGCTCGAAGCGTTCGGGTTCGCCACCGCCGAAGCCGCCGGGTACGAGGCCGACGACGTCATCGGGGCGCTCGCCACCCGGGAGAAGGCCGACCCGGTCGAGGTCATCACCGGCGACCGGGACCTGTTCCAGCTCGTGCGCACCGAACCCACCCCCGCCTCCGTCATCTACGTCGGCAAGGGCTGGGCCAAGGCCGAGGTGCTGGGCCCGGCCGAGATCGCCGAGCGCTACAGCCTCCCCCGCGAAACCGCCGGGCCCGCCTACGCGGACATGGCCGCCCTGCGCGGGGACCCGTCCGACGGGCTGCCCGGGGTCGCCGGCATCGGCGAGAAGACCGCCGCCAAGCTGATCACGCAGTTCGGGTCGCTCGAAGCCCTCGTCGCCGCGGGCGAAGCCGGGGACTCCGCGCTCCCGCTCAAGACCCGGCTGCGGCTGAAGGACGCGGCGGACTACCTCGCCGTCGCCCCCACCGTCGTCCGGGTGGCGGTCGACGCGCCGGTCGAGCAGTCGCGCCCCGACACCGTCCCCGCGACGCCCGCCGACCCCGAGCGGGTCGCCGAGCTCGCCGAACGGTGGAACCTCGGCAACTCCGTCGAACGGCTCCTCAAGGCCCTCCCCGGCGCCTAGAAGTGCGTGCCGCACCAGGGCGCGGCCGTCGTGGTGAACAGCTCGTCGGCCCGCCCGGGTGCCGCCGGGTCGCGGACGTCGATGCGGCCCGCCTCCGCCAGCGTCGTCGCCGGCCAGTGCCCGAGGTAGAGCATGCCGAGCGTGTCGACGTCGAGGGCCAGGTCCGCGGCCGCGTCGGTGCGCCGGGCGCCGTCCGGGCCGATCTCGTAGTGCCCGGTGTTGGCCGGCAGCAGGCGGTCGGTCACCGCGAGCACCACCGGGGCGGCCGCGCGGTAGGTGCGGGCGGCGAGCGCGGCCGCGACGTCGACCGGCCGCAGCCACAGGTCGTCCTCGACGGCGGTGGTGGCCGCGTGCCGGTGGTCGGTCAGCATCAGCGCGAGGGGCTCGTCGACCGGGCGGTGCCGGGCGCAGACCTCCGAAACCAGGTCCACCGACAGCAGGTACTGCCAGAGCGCGGCTCGCGCGGCCGGGCCGGCGGCGTGCAGGTCGTGGACGTCCAGCACGGCACCGCGATCGGGTGAGTCGACCGACCGGCGGGTGATCGTGGCGTACACGACGAACCCGTCGTCACCCTCCGGTCCACTGTGGACGGCGACGAGGTGCCCGCCGTCCGGGCTCACCTGCCGGTCGTGCGAGATCGGCCACCACCGCTCCGGCCGCCCGATCATGCCCGGCCGGTGCAGCCCGATCCGCCGGTACAGCCCCGGGATCTCCTTCACCGCTTCCTCGGACGTCAGCAGCCGGACGTCGCCCTCGGCCGCGACGCGCTCGTGCAGCCGCGCCGCCGGCCGGGACACCCGCAGGGTCTTGCCGAGCGCGGCCGAGCCGTAGCCGAACCGCCCGTAGATGGTGGGTTCGCTCGCGTGCAGGACGGCCAGCGGCAGCTCGCGGGCCGCGAAGTCCGCCAGCTGCGCGCGCATCATCGCGCTCAGCACCCCGCGGCGGGTCCGGTCGGCGCGGACCCCGACCCCCTCCACCGCCGCGACCGGCACCGTCCGCCCGCCGGGGACGGCGATCTCGGTGTCGTAGGAGCTGACGATGCCGATCGGGCTGCCGCCCTCGAACACGCCGAACTTGTGCCCGGCCGGCCAGGAGTCCCCGATCCGCGCCCAGAGGTCGTCGGTGACGGGCTTGACGTGCAACGCGCGGCGCAGCAGGTCGAACGTGCTGCGCCGCTCTTCTTCGGTGATCGGGCGGACGTCGAAGGCGGTCATCCTCCCGATCCTGCCGCGGGACGCCCGGACCGGCACCCGGTTTTAGAAGTGGCTGCCGCTCCAGGCCGCCACCCGGGTGCCGAACAGCACGTCCGCGGCCGCCGGAGCGGCCGGGTCCCGGACCTCGATCCGGCCCGCGTCCGCCAGCGCCGAGGGCCGCCAGGTGCCGAGGTACACCATCGCCAGCGTGGTGACGTCCAGGCGCAGCCCGGCCGGCCGGTCGGTGCGCGCGGCGCCGTCCGGCGTCACCAGGTACGGGCCGCTGTTGCCGGGCAGCAGCGGATCGGTCACCTCGATCACCACCGGCTCGCCGGGCCCGTACGCCCGCCCGGCCAGGGCGGCCGGGACGTCGACGAGCCGGATCCAGTGCTCGTCCCCGATCCGGTCGACGTTCCCGCACCGGTGATCGGCCAGCAGCAGCTCGATCGGGTCGTCCAGCGGCCGCGACTCGACCGCGACCCGGTCCACCAGGTCGAGCCCGAGCAGGAACCGCCACAGCCCGGCGAACGCCGCCGGGGATCCGGCGAACAGGTCCGCCACCTCCACGGTCTTCGTCCACGGGTGCGCCTGCGGCCCCGCCACGTGGTAGAAGGCGAACCCGTCCGGCCCGCCGGAACCGTGGTGCACCAGCGCCTTCACCGGCATCGCGTGCCGCCGCAGCTGCATCTCGTAGAGCCGCCACAGCACCTCGGGCCGCGACATCATCCCCGGCCGGTGCTCGAGACCGTCGTACACCGCGGGACAGACTTCCAGGGCCCGGTCGAAGTCCAGCAGCTCCAGCTCCCCGCCCACCGGCGCGTCCGGCCGCAGCCGCGCCCGGTGCGGGTCGAGGCTGTAGGCGCGATACCGGGTGGCCAGGCCGTAACCGAACCGGCCGTAGATCCCGGCCTCCGACGCCAGCAGGTTCGCGAACACCACCCCGCGCGCCGCGAAGTCCTCCAGCTGCGCCGTCATCATCGCGCGCAGCACCCCACGCCGGGTCCGGTCGGGCCGCACCCCCACCGAGGTGACCCCCACCATCGGCAGCCGCGCCCCGCCCGGCACGGTCAGCTGCGCGTCGAACGAGCGGGCCGTGCCGATCAGCTCCGGGTCGAACACCCCGACCGTGCCGCCGGGCTGGTAGTACCGCGCCGCGTACACCCATTCGGCGTCGTCGGACGGCGGGAAGTGCACGGTCTCCCGGAACAGGTTGCTCGCCGCCCGGTGCTCCTCGGTGCCCAGCGTCCGGATCTCGAAGTCGCTCATGCCCGGATCATCTCCGGAACCGCCGAGGCCCGGCCACCGGAATTACCGGCGGCCGGGCCCGAAGACGTCACGCGCTACTTGGTGACGGGCGGGGAAACCTCGTAGTTGCCGCCGTCACCCTTCACCGTGATCGGCACCTGCTGCGGCTTCCCGGCGATGGTGGCGGTGCACTCGAACTTCGCCCCGTCCTCCACCTTCTGCTCCGCCGGGCAGGTCACGTTGGTGACGCCGTCGATCTTGTAGGTCTCGGTCAGCAGCTTCTGCACGTCGGTCTGCATCTGGGTGTTGTTGAAGACCTGCGTCTTCAGGAACCCGGGCGCGACGAACCCCAGCACCAGGAACGCCGCGACGGCGACGATCGCCGCGACCACGCCGATCAGCAGGCCCTTCTTCGACTTCGCCGGCTGCTCGCCCTCCGGGGCGGCCGTGCCGGGGAACTGCTGCTGGCCGTAGTCGTACTGGCCACCCGGCTGCTGCCCGTACTGCGGCTGCGCCTGGGGCCCGCTCTGCGGGTACCCCCCACCGGGCTGCTGCCCGTACTGCGGCTGGGCCTGCGGGCCGCTCTGCGGGTACCCGCCGCCGGGCTGCTGGCCGTACGGCGGCGGCTGCTGGCCCCACTGGGGCTGCTGCGGCGGGGCGTACCCGCCCGGCTGCTGCCCCCACTGCTGCGGTTGCTGGGGCTGCTGCGGCTGGCCCCATTGCTGCTGCTGGTTCGGGTCGTAAGAAGGCTGCTGCGGCTGGCCCCACTGCGGCTGCTCCTGCGGGCCGCTCGGCGGGTACGCGCCGCCCGGCTGCTGCCCGTACTGGGGCTGCTGTGGGTCGTTGCCGCCATACGGCGTGCTCATCGTCTGCCTCCGCCTGCTTCACTCATCTCGCTGTCCACCCCGAAACACCGCCGAGCCGCGCACACACGGTGTCGCACGCGATCCAACCACAGGTCGGAGCCGAGCACACGCGCCCACGCTCACCGCTTCCGCCGCTTGGAGCAGGCCTGACACGGAGTTCACGCGGCTCCCGCGGCCACGACCCCGCGCCGCAGTGCCTTCACCGCCTCGGCCGCCGCCGCCCCCACCGGATCCGCCTTGCCCAGCACGTCCCGGATCTGGTCGAGCAGATCGATCACCTGCCGCGACCAGCGCACGAAGTCACCGGCCGACAGCTCCTGCCCGTTCGCCTCCGCCGCGGTCAGCACCTTCTCCAGGGATTCACCCCGCGCCCAGCGATAGACCGGCCACGCGAACCCGGCGTCGGGCTCCCGCGTCCGGTCCAGGCGGTGCCGCCGCTCGTCCTCGGTCAGCTCCACCCACAGCCGTGCCGTCTCCTGCCACGCCTCGGGCACCGCCCCGCCCGGCAGCCGCGGCTCGCCCGCGGTGTCGCGACGCGCCTCGAACACCAGCGTCGACACGACCGCCGCCAGCTCGGCCGGGTTGAGCTGGCGCCACACCCCGTGGCGGATGCACTCCGCGGCCAGCAGATCCGACTCGCTGTAGAGCCGCGTCAGCCGCCGCCCGTGCTCGGTGACGCGGTCCTCGCCGTCGCCCGGCCCCAGATAGCCGCGCTCACCCAAGAGAGCCAGGATCCGGTCGAAGGCCCGCGCCAGCGAGTGCGTCGTCGCCGCGACCTTCCGCTCCAGCTGCTGCGTCTCCGCCGCGAGCCGCTGGTACCGCTCCACCCAGCGCAGGTTCGCTTCGCGCTCGGCCAGCCCATGACCCGGGTGCGCCCGCAACGCCCGCCGCAGCGCGGCCAGCTCCCCGTCCTCGTTCGCCCCCGACCGCCGCTTCTGCCGCCCCGGCAGCGAAATCCCGGCGTTCCGCAACGTCGAGGCGATGTCCCGGCGCGTCCGGGGCGACCGCAGCTCGATGTGCTTGGGCAGCTTGATCCGCCCCAGCGCCTCCACCGGCGCCGGGAAGTCCGCCACCGACAACGGCCCCGACCACCGGTCCTCGGTCACCACCACCGGCCGCGGCTCCCGGATCGGGTCCAGCCCCGGATCGACCACCACGGCCAGGCCCGCCCGCCGGCCCGCCGGCACCGCGATCACGTCACCCTTGCGCAGCTTCTCCAGCGACTCCGCGGTCCCGGCCCGCCGCACGGCCGTGTTCTGCCGCGACAACGCCTTCTCCCGCGCCGAAATCTTCGCCCGCAGCTCGACGTACTCCAGCATCTCGTCGAAGTCGCCGGTCACCGCGGCCGTGTAGCCCTTCAACGCCTCCTTGTTCCGCTCGATCCGGCGTGCGGTCCCCACCACCGACCGGTCGGCCTGGAACTGCGCGAACGACTGCTCCAGCAGCTCCCGCGCCTCGGCCGCCCCGACCTGCGCCACCAGGTTGACCGCCATGTTGTAGCCCGGCCGGAACGACGACCGCAGCGGATAGGTCCGCGTCGAGGCCAGCCCGGCGACCTGCTTCGGATCCACCCCCGGCTGCCACGCCACGACGGCGTGCCCCTCGACGTCGATGCCGCGCCGCCCGGCCCGGCCGGTGAGCTGCGTGTACTCCCCCGGCGTCAGGTCGACGTGCGCCTCGCCGTTGTACTTCACCAGCCGCTCGAGCACGACCGTGCGGGCCGGCATGTTGATCCCCAGCGCCAGGGTCTCGGTCGCGAACACGACCTTCACCAGGCCGCGGACGAACAGCTCCTCGACGGTCTCCTTGAACGCCGGCAGCAGCCCCGCGTGGTGCCCGGCGATTCCGCGCTCCAGGGCCTCCCGCCACTCCCAGTAACCGAGCACGCCCAGGTCGCCCTCCGGCAGGTCCGCCGTGCGCTCCTCGATGACCCGGCGGATCTCCTCGACCTCACCCGGCCCGTTCAGCCGCAGCCCCGACCGGACGCACTGCGCCACCGCGGCGTCGCAGCCCGCCCGCGAAAAGATGAACACGATCGCCGGCAGCAGCCCCGCCCGGTCCAGCTGCTCCACGACGTCCACCCGCGACGGCGGCCGGAACCGCGGCATCCGCGGCGGCGCACCCCGCCGGTTCCGCGGCCCCCGGAACCCCGCGGGCGCGTACTGGCGGCCGATCTCCTCGGTCCGCCGCAGCAGGGTCGGGTTGATCCGCAGCTCGGCGTTCGGCGCGTGCACGTCGTCCCCGGCGAACAGGTCCAGCAGCCGGTTCCCGACCAGCATGTGCTGCCACAGCGGCACCGGCCGGTGCTCGTCGACGACCACCGTCGTGTCGCCCCGCACCTCCACCAGCCACTCGCCGAACTCCTCGGCGTTGCTGACCGTCGCCGACAGCCCGGCCACGCGGACGTGCTCCGGCAGGTGCAGGATCACCTCTTCCCACACCGCGCCCCGGAACCGGTCGGCCAGGTAGTGCACCTCGTCCATCACGACGTACCCGAGGTCGGTGATCGTCGACGAGCCCGCGTAGAGCATGTTGCGCAGCACCTCGGTGGTCATCACGACCACCTGCGCACCGCCGTTGATCGAAGTGTCCCCGGTCAGCAGGCCGACGGCGTCGGTGCCGTAGCGGGCCACGAGGTCGGCGTACTTCTGGTTCGACAGCGCCTTGATCGGCGTCGTGTAGAAGCACTTGCGGCCCTCGGCCAGCGCCAGGTGCACCGCGAACTCGCCGACGACGGTCTTGCCCGCCCCGGTGGGCGCGCAGACCAGCACGCCGTGGCCGTCTTCGAGGGCTTGGCACCCGCGGATCTGGAACTCGTCGAACTCGAAGGACACCTCCGCGGCGAAGCGCGTCAGCTGGGGGTGCTTCCCGCGGCGCGCGGAGGCCGCATAGGCCTCGGCCGGGGACGGAGAAGGGCTACTGGCCACCTCCTCAGGGTTTCACACCCCTCCGACAGTTCGCACGTTGCGTACATCGACCCGCAGTATAGGTCGTTATACGCCCGAGAGGATCGCGGAACCGGTGGCCGGGTGGGCGCGTCGGAGCGGGCATGACCGAACCGTGCCCGAGCTGCGGCCTCCTGGACCAGGTGCAGCACGTGCCCGCGGCCTACCACGGCGGCCACTCGTTCTTCCGCGGCCAGGGCCCGGCGGTCGCGGTGCCGGCCGGGGACGGCGTGATCGTGACGAACAGCCAGGTCAGCGGGATTTCCGTGACCGCGGTCGCCCGGTCGCTCGACCCCTTCCCTCCCCCACGCCGCGGCGGCGGCCTCGTGGCGGCGGCGATCCTGCTGGCCCTGGTCGGCAGTTGCTTCCTGCTGCTGCCGTTCTCGGCTGCCGACGACCCGCCACCCGGCGGTGTGGCGTCGAAGGCGCTGGGTTTCGCGGTGCTCGCGCTGCCGGCGTTCGCGGTGTACCTCGCCGCCGGCGTCCTCGTCTGGCTGTACGTGCGGCGGGCGCGGGCGCACCGGCGGCAACGGCGCGGTGTCCCGGCGGCGCAGCAGGTGTGGGAGCAGGGCTGGTTCTGCCACCGCTGCGGCGGCGTCTACTTCGCCGACGCGGGCCGGCTGCTGACCCCGGCCCACTTCCGGCACCTGGTGGCCCGGGCGGGCGGCTACGACCGTTAGGCCAGCACGGTGAGCGCGCCCGGGACGCAACTGGCCGTCACCGGCACCGCGCCCTGCGGTTCTCCGTCGGCGTAGGCCGGCCACGTGTTGCCGGCCAGGGTCACCGAGCGGGCGCGCAACGTGCGGACCGCCGGGTGGGTCACGTGGTTGCCGGTGCGCAGGCCCGGGAGCATGCGGATCAGGCCGCGGCGGGTGGCGTGCCCGATGATGGTGACGTCGAAGACGCCGTCCTCCGGGTCGGCCGTGGGGCAGATCGGGACGCCGCCGCCGTAGAACCGGGTGTTGCCGATCGCCACCAGCGTCGCGTCGAGTTCGAGGCGGCCGGTGCCGGTGTCGACGACCACCGGGCGGGGCCGGAACGACGCCAGCTCGGCCAGGATCGCCACGTCGTAGCGGCGCGGACCGGACGGCCAGCGCATCCGGTTGGCGCGTTCGTTGACGCTCGCGTCGAACCCCGCGCACAGCACCGTCGCGAACCACGTGTCGCCCACGCGGCCGAGGTCGATGCGCCGGCGGGCGCCCGAGCGCAGGGCCGCGACCAGCGCGTCGACCGCCGGGAGCGGCTCGCCGGGGATGCCGAGGGCGCGGGCGAAGTCGTTGCCGGTGCCCGCCGGGACCAGGCCGAGCGCGACGTCGTGGTTCGCGCAGAACTGGACGCCCTGGTGGGCGGCACCGTCCCCGCCGAGCACGATCAGGACGTCCAGCCCGGCGGCGTGGGACGACCGCATCAGCGCGCGGGACTCCTCGACGGAGTGGGCGACCAGCACGTCGAGCCGGTCGACCGCCGCGCGCAGCCGCTCGGCGACGGTGTCGGCGATCCGGGCGGCCGCGCCGTGCCCCGACGCCGGGTGCACGGCGAGCGCGGCGTGGATCCCCACTAGGTGACGTCGTCGGTGCTCGACCGGCCGCCGGACGCGGTCGGGGCGGACGGCTCGTCGTCGATGGTGCTCGGCGTGTAGTCGAACGGGGCGGCTTCGTCGTCGGCGAGGGAGTCCCAGCCCTCGTCGGAGCGGGCCTTGTCGAGCTTGCGGTCGTGGAAGCGGGCCATCTGCACGGCGATCTCGAACAGCACGGTGAGCGCGCCGGCCAGGCCGAGCATGGAGAACGGGTCCGAGCCCGGGGTGGCGAAGGCGGCGAAGACGAACAGCGCGAACACGATGCCGCGCCGCCACTTCTTCAGCTGCACGTACTTCACGACGCCGACGCGGTTGAGCATCACCACCAGCAGCGGGAGCTCGAAGCTGATCCCGAAGATGATCAACAGCGACAGCAGGAACGAGATGTACTTGTCCGCGGTCAGCGCGGTGACGAACGCGTCCTGCCCGAAACCCATCAGCAGCTGCAGGGCGTGCGGGAAGAGGATGTAGGCGAGCACGGCGCCGGTGGCGAACAGCACCGACGCGAACGCGACGAACGTCATCGCGTACTTGCGTTCCTTGCTGTACAGGCCCGGCGCGATGAACGCCCAGATCTGGTACAGCCAGGCCGGCGAGAGGAGCACGGCCCCGGCCGCGATACCGACCTTCAGCTGCGTCATGAACGCTTCGAACGGCACGGTCTGCAGCAGCCGGCACCCCTCGGCGCTGTCGAGCCGCCGGCTCGGCGGGATGGCGCAGTACGGGTCCTTCACGAGGTCACCCAGCGACGGGATCGGGCCGAGCTTGGTGCCGAACCAGATGAACCCGAAGATCCCGCCGATCACCACCGCGAGCAGCGCGAAGCCGAGGCGGCGGCGGAACTCGTAGATGTGCTCGATGAGCGTCATCGTGCCGTCGGGATTGGCCCGACGGCTGCGCTTGCGCCGCTTCGACCGGCGGCTGTCACCGTTTCCGGAGGCGGATTCCGCCACGGGTTGTTCCGTTCTCGTCGGAGTCCGCCGGAGCGCGCCGGTGCGGCGCGCTCCGTGGACGGGGGACCGGGTGTGGCCTAGCCGCTCAGCTGACGTTCTTCTGCGGCTGCTCGGCCGCTTGCTGCTTCTTCAGCTCGTCGAGCTGACGCTGCAGGTCGGCGACCTGCTGGTCGGTCGAAGCGGGCGCGGCGGGCTTGGCCGGGAGCTGCTTCGTGTCGGCGGGCTCGGCGTCTTCGTGCGCCGCGGCCTTGTCGCCGGTGAGGTCCTTGGTCTCGGCCTTGAAGATCTTCATGGACTTGCCGATGGACCGGGCCGCGTCGGGAAGCCTCTTGGCCCCGAACAGCAGCACGACGACGAGCACCAAGATGATCAAATGCCACGGCTGCAATCCGTTCAGCATGGTGGCCTCCTATCTGCGTCTGGTAGGGATGTTACTGGTTTTCCGCTTTGCGGCGGCGCTGCGCGAACGCGACGCGCAACCCCGCGGCCCTGGCCCGGACGAGCCCCGCCCGGTCCTGGGTGTTCGTCACCACCATGCTTGTGGTTTGCCGGAAGGCACGCAAGACCTTGACGGTCCGCACCAGCAGGACCACGAGCAGCGCGAGGCCGAGCACGATGAGCACAGCGGTGGGCAGGTACGGCACGCCGTCAGCCTAGTGGTCGCAGGTTGACGCAAGGTGACGGGCTCGGGCCACCGCGTCGGCCGCCCGGCGACCGACGTCGGACGCGAGGTCCGCCGGGCTCTCCACCAGCGCTTCCCCGCCCAGGCTGAGCACCAGGCGCACCATCCACGACTGGTCGGCGTAGCGCATCCGGATGCGCAGCCGGCCCCCGTCGAGCTCGTCGAGCTCCTCGCACGGGTAGTACTCGGCTACCCAGCGTGCGTCCGGGTCGAGAACCAGGACGGCCTCCCGCTGGTCGGGACGTTCGCGGAAGACGCCGTCGGAGACGTCGGTGGGGTGCGCGTGGGCGGGCGGCCGCGACGGCTCCTCGAGCACGGTCAGCTCGTCGATCCGGTCGAGCCGGAACAGCCGGACGCCCTCGGCGCGGCGGCACCAGGCCTCGAGGTAGCCGACGGCCTGGACGATCAGCAGCCGCATCGGGTCGACCGTGCGCTCGGTGATCTGGTCCTTCGAGGCGGTGTAGTAGCGGATCCGCAGCGCGCGCCCGCCCTGCAGCGCCCGGGCGACCTCCTCGCGGGTCTGCGCGGTCTTCTTGCCTTCGCGCACTCCCCCGCCGACCACCACCCCGGCCGGCTGGGCCTGCCCGGCGGCGGCCTCGATCTTGGCGATGGAGCGGCGGACGGCGTCGCCGTCGACCACGCCCGGCGTCTCGGCCAGCGCCCGCAGCGCCACCAGCAGCGCGGTCGCCTCGCCGCCGGTCAGCCGCAGCGGGCGGCTCATCCCGGCGTCGTGGGTGACGACGATCGTGTCGCCCTCGAAGGACAGGTCGATCAGGTCGCCGGGGCCGTAGCCGGGCAGCCCGCACATCCAGAGCAGCTCGAGGTCCTTGCGCAGCTGCCTCGGCGTGACGTCGAAGTCCTGCGCCGCGTCGTCGATGCGGACGCCGGGGCGCGCCAGCAGGTACGGCACGAGCGCGAGCAGCCTCGGCATCCGGTCGGTGGACCCGCTCACCGGGCGCTCACCTGCCGGGCGACGACGGCTTCGAGGCGGTCCTGCACGCTCTTGGCCAGCACGTCGGGTTCGAGCACGACGACGTCCGGGCCCTGCGCGCTGATCCAGTCGGCGGCCGATTCGGGGTAGAGCAGGCCGATCTCCACGAGATCGCCCTCTTCGCCGTCGACACTGCTGCGCCCGACGACGGTGCCGCGGCGGCGGACCCCGGCCGCGCGGCCGTCGGCGACCCACAGCCGGGCGGTGGTGACCGGCGCCGGTTCGCTGTCGCCGGTGGCCGTGACGAGCTTGAGCAGGTTGACGCCCTCGGGGCGCCGGACCTCGCCGGGCTTGCCCACCGGGCGTACCTGCCCGGTGACCCGGGAGAGCCGGAAGCAGCGGGTGGCGCCGCGGTCGCGGTCGTGCCCGACGACGTACCAGCGGGCCCGCCAGGACACCACGCCCCACGGCTCGAGGGTGCGCATGATCCGCTCCGGGGAGCCGCTGCGGCGGTACTCGAAGCGCACGGCCTGGCCGTTCTGGACCGCGGCCAGCAGCGGCCCGAACGCCGGCTCGGCGCGCACCCGCGGCTCGACCACGGTCGGTGCCTGGTCGTCGACCTCCAGGCCGGCGGCACGCAGCTTCACGAGCGCGCCCTGCGCCTGACCGGTCAGCTCCGGGGAGTCCCACAGCCGGGAGGCGAGCGCGACGGCGGCGGCTTCGTCGGGGGCGAGGTCGATCTCGCCGAGTTCGTAGTCGCGGCGGGCGATGCGGTAGCCCTCGATGGCGTCGAACGCGCCGTTGCGGCCGGTTTCCAGGGGGATGCCGAGCTCGCGCAGTTCGGTCTTGTCCCGCTCGAACATCCGGAAGTAGGCGTCGTCGCTGGCCGCGTCGCCGTACCCGGGCACGATGCCGCGGATCTTCTCGGCCGTGAGGTACTGCCGGGTGGACAACAGGGCCAGCACCAGATTGACCAGTCGTTCGGCGCGTGCGGTGGACACCGGTAGAGCCTAGCCCGCGCCGCCCGGCCCGATCGTGAGGTCCGGGGTACGCGCGTCGTAATCGCTTCGCGCGGCGTCGACGGCTTCGAAGTTCGCTTCGGCCCAGTCCTTGAACCCGGCCATCAGGGCACGCAGCGATTCCCCCAGTGGCGTAAGGGAATAGTCGACGCGGACGGGCACCGCCGGGGTGACCTCGCGGCGGACGAGGCCGTCCCGTTCGAGCACCCGCAGGGTCTGGGTGAGCATCTTCTGGCTGACCCCGGCGATCCGCCGCGAAAGGTCGCTGTAGCGCTGCGGCCCGTCACCGAGCGCGACGAGGATCAGGCTGACCCACTTGCCGGCGATCTCGTCGAGCAGCTTCCGGGTCGGGCAGGCGGCCAGGTAGGCGTCGTAGGCGGCCTTTTCGGCCTGCCGGCGCTGTTCCGCCGTGCGCGTGGGCACCGGGCGAACCTCCTCGTCGGGTAGGCACCTGCGAGTGCGTACTTCCCGATGGAGAGTAGCTCCCCCTACGTTCGCGGGAAAGGAGGTTCGGATGCGTGCGATGGTGATCCGCCGGTTCGGCGGGCCGGAAGTGCTGGAGTTCGCCGAGGTCCCGGTACCGGAGCCGGGCCCGGGGCAGGTCCGGATCCGGGTGGCGGCGGCCGCGGTGAACCCGGTGGACCTGGCGACCCGGAGCGGGGTGCTGAGCGCGGCCGGGGTGGTGCCGCCGCGGGAGGTGCTCGGCCTGGGCTGGGACGTCGCGGGCGAGATCGACGACCCCGGCGACACCGCGTTCCGGGCCGGCGACGCCGTGATCGGCCTGCGCGACCGGATCGCCACGCCGCTCGGCGCCTACGCCGAGCGGATCGTGCTCGACGCCTCGGCGGTCGCTCCCGCTCCGGCCGGCGTCTCCCCCGCCGAAGCCGCCACCCTGCCGCTGAACGCGCTGACCGCCGCCCAGGCCCTGGACCTGGTCGACACCACGGGAACCGTCCTGGTCACCGGCGCGGCCGGGGCCGTCGGCGGGTACGCCGTCGCGCTGGCGCACGCGCGGAAGCTGCGGGTCGTCGCGGTGGCGTCCGAAGCCGACGAAGCCCAGGTCCGGGCGGCCGGGGCGGACGAGTTCGTGCCGCGCGGGCCGTCGCTGGCCGACCGGGTCCGCGCGGTGGTCCCGGGCGGTGTGGACGCGGCTCTCGACCCCGCGCTCCTCGGCTTGGACGCGCTCGACGCGGTCCGCGGGGGCGGCGAGTTCGTGGCCTTCGCCGCGGGCGCCGCCCCGATCCCCCTGCGCGGCATCCGCGTCCGCACCGTCTGGATCCGCGCCGACGGCGACCGCCTGGCCGAGCTGGCCCGCTTGGCGGAGAACGGGACGCTCCCCCTGCGCGTCGCCGGGGTCCTGCCCCTGGCCGAGGCGGCGGCCGCTCACGAGCGGCTCGCCGCGGGCGGGTTGCGCGGCCGGTTCGTCCTGACTCCCTAGCCTGGGAGGCATGGATGATCGCGTTCTCCTCATCACCGGCGCCTCCCGCGGCCTCGGCGCCGCGACCGCACGCCTGGCTGCCGCGGCCGGTTTCAAGGTCGCCCTCGTCGCCCGCGAAGCCGAGTCCGTCAGGCCCCTGGCCACCGAACTCGGCGAGGACCGGGCCCTGGCCCTCGGCGCGGACGTCGGCGACTGGCCGGGCATCTCCGCCGCCGTGGCCGAGACCGTCGCGAAGTTCGGGCGGCTCGACGCGGCCTTCGCCAACGCCGGCATCGGCGTCGGGACGTCCTTCTTCGGCGACGACGACCCCGATCCGACGGCGTGGGAGCCCATGGTCCGCACGAACGTCCTCGGTGCGGCCTACACCGCCCGCGCCGCCCTCCCGGCGCTCAAGGAGACCGCCGGCCACCTGCTGATCACCGGCTCGGTCGCCGGCCGGTACATCCGCAACGCGAGCCTGTATTCGGTGACGAAGTGGGCCGTCACCGGCATGGCCGGCGCGATCCGCGAAGAAGCCGTCGGCACCGGCGTGCGGGTCACGCTGATCAACCCGGGCATCACCGACACCGACATCCTCACCGACGAGCAGCGCACGAAGCCCCACCTCGAGCCCGCCGACATCGGCCGTGCGGTGCTCTACGCCCTCCAGCAGCCGCCTTCGGTCGACGTCAACGAGATCCTGGTCCGCCCGACCGGCCAGGTCCTCTAGCGGAGCCGGGCGACCCGGCCGCCGGCGCCACTGGCCCAGCAGGCGGCCCCGGCGCAGGCCACGCTGTCGAAGCTGCCGGTGTCGAACGACGTCCAGTGCCGGCCGCCGTCGGGGCTGTAGTCGCTGCCGCCCGGGCCGACCGCCAGCACCGTCCCGCCGCGCCAGGCCAGCCCGGAGCGGTACCCGGCCGGGTACTGGCCGGGGGTGGCCCAGGTGCGGCCGCGGTCCCGGGTGAGCGCGACGGCCGGGCCGGGCGCCGTCGGGTTCGCGAAGTCGCCGCCGATCGCCACGCCCTGGAACGGCGAGCGGAAGGCCAGGGCGAACACGCCCGCCGACGGGCTGCTCGGCAACGGCGTGTCCGACGCCGTCCAGTGGCGGCCGCCGTCGCCGGAGTGCAGGACGCGGGCGGTCGCGCCGCCACCGGTCGCGAGCCAGGCGTCGAACGGCCCGGCCGTCGTGACGCACTGGCCGCTGGCCGCGAACCCGGCCTCGCCGGGCAACGCGGGCGGGAAGCCGCTGCCGGGCACCGGGCGCCAGCTGCGGCCGCCGTCGAAGGTGGCCTGGACCCGGAACCGGCCGTCGACCGGGTCGCTCATCGCCAGGCCGCGCCAGGGGTCGAAGAAGGCCAGGCAGTCGTAGAAGGCCGCCGCGTCGGTGTTCTGGAACGTCTGGCGCCAGTGCGCGCCGCCGTCGTCGGTCCGGTAGACGCGGGAGTCGGTCCCGGGCCCGATGGAGAGGATCACGGCGTGCTGGGCGTCGAAGGCCTCGATGTCGCGGAACTGCAGCGTCTCGGTGCCCGGCGGCCCCACGGACGTCCAGGTGGCCCCGCCGTCGGTCGTGCGCAGGACCGTGCCCTGGGTGCCGCTGACCCACGCGACCCGCGCGCTGACGGCGGACAGGCCACGGAACTGGGCGGTGACGCCGGTCGGCGTGAGCTCCCACTTCGGCGGGCGTTCCCCCGCCGACGCCGGAGCCGCGATCGAGACCAGCAGGGCGAGCACCAGCAGCACGACACGCATGCGGGAGATCCTGCCGCAGTCCCGCCCCGACTTTCGTCGCGTCCCGCCCCCGTCGTGAGTGGTAAGGCGGGTTAGAACCCG
>NZ_JBSGBK010000038.1:0-74908 GCF_053601215.1 Amycolatopsis sp. NPDC004772 | reverse complement strand
GCCCCCGCCCCCGCCCCCGCCCCCGCCCCCGCCCCCGCTCGCGTCGCCGGCCAGGCGTGCGTACTCGACGTACGCCGCCAGCGTTCCGGCCGCGCCGCCCAGCGAGACCGGCAGCCCGCCGTCCAGGACGCGCCGGATGCGGACGGCCGCGTCCAGCACCAGCTGCCGCCAGCCCGCGGCCTTCAGCCCGAACGTCGTCGGCACCGCGTGGGCCGTCAGCGTCCGGCCGGCCATGGTCGTGTCCCGGTGCGCGCGGGCCAGCCCGGCCAGGGCCTCGGCCGTCGCGTCGAGGTCGGCGGCGAGCGGCCGCAGCGTCCGGTCGGCCACCAGCATCATCGCGGTGTCGAAGATGTCCTGGCTGGTCGAGCCGCGGTGCACGTACTCGGCAGCGCCGGGTGCGAGCTCGCCGACGGCCGACGTCAGCGCCTTCACCAGGCCGACCACCGGGTTCGCGGTCGCCCGCGCCCCGCGCGCCAGCCCGGCGACGTCGATCCGCGCCTTACCCGCGGCCTCGGTGATCGCCTCCGCGGCCTCCGGCGGCACCGTGCCGAGCCGCGCCTGCGCCCGCGCGAGCGCCGACTCGGCGTCGAGCATCGCGCGCAGCCAGGCCTCGTCTCCGGTCGACGCTTCGGCCGGCGTACCGGCCCGTACCGGGGACAGGAGTCCCGAATCGCGGTCGACGGTCATGGCGTCAGCATCGCACGCGCCCGCCCTCGGCGGCGGCCGCACGACCGGGTCTGGCACGCTCATCCGCCATGACCAGCGCCCCGTCCACCGAGGACACCGCCGGCTCCGAATCCCGGGCCATCGCCGCCGAACGGCTGACCTTCTTCTCGGACGCCGTCGTCGCCATCGCGATCACGCTGCTCGCGCTCGAGCTGCCGCTGCCGGAGGGCGCCACCAGCGCCGAACTGCTGCGGTCACTCGGTCATCACCAGTCCGAATACGTCTCCTTCCTGATCAGCTTCATCGTCATCGGCGGCCACTGGCGTGCCCACCACCGCCTGTTCAACTACGTCACCACGCTCGGCGGCGGCCTCGCCCGCCTCTCCTTCGGCTGGCTCCTGATGCAGGTGATCATGCCGTTCGCCACCAAGGTGATCGCCGAAGACGGGGCGTTCGAGTTCCGGTTCGTCTTCTACGCCGTCGTGCAGGTCATCGCGTTGACGCTGTTCCTTCTCATGGCCCGGCAGATCCAGCGGAACCGCCTGTACCGCGCGGACACCCCGCCGGAGCTCTTCGGCGCGGTCTACCGCGGGATCGGTGCGATGACCGCCGCCTTCGCCGTCTCGATCCCGGTCGCATTCTTCACGCACTGGGCCTACGCGTGCTGGATCGTCATTCCCCTCGTGGTCAGCCTCCTTTCGCGCTTCCGCCGCCGGTCGGCAGCCGCCTGAGCCGTCACTCGCCGGTTGCGCCGTCGATCCGCTCGCGGACCAGGTCCGCCTGGCCGATGTGCCGCGCGTACTCGCCGATCATCCGCAGCATCAGCCAGCGCAGGGTGAACGGTTCGCCGGTGCTGCGCCGGGTGCCTGTCTGCTCCAGCGAGCTGGCCGCGACGATCTCGCGGGAGCGCGCGCATTCGGCGTGCCACAACGAGAACGCCTCGTCGACGTCGCCGCCGAGGTCCGTGAAGTCCTGCTCCGGGTCGTCGTCGGAGTAGTAGAGGTTCGGGACGTCCTCGCCGGTGAACTGGATCCGGAACCACCAGCGTTCGCAGCCGGTGAGGTGCCGCAGCAGCCCGTGCAGGGTCAATGTGGACGGTGGCACCGAGCGCTCGGACAGCTGCGCCGCGTTCAGACCGGCGCACTTCAGCTCGAAGGTGCGCCGGTAGTAGTCGAGGGTCTCGGTGAGCGCCTGACGCTCGTCCGCGACCGGAGCCGGGTCGGTCCTGGGCCCGGTCAGGCGCGGGGGAGGCGTTACCGGGATCGTGTGTTCGGTCATGAGCGGAGCGTGCCACAGGGGTCCGACAGTTTCGGTTCGGCCGGGTGGTCGGTGACCGGGCAACCTGCGCAAAACCCCAGTTCAAGCACGGTTTCGCGAACCCGGTAACGAATTTCGGGGTGCGACGATCTGATCTTCGTCACCCTGCTGCGCACGCCAGTTTCACCGGTCGGAGCGGCACCCCTCGGTTCGGAACCAGGAGATCACCAATATGCAGCGAACCGGACGAAGAACCGCTGTGCTGGCCGCGCTGACGACCGCGGCCCTGTGCGTGGCGCCCGCCGTCGCGTCCGCGGCCCCGCCCGCGAGCACGATCGACGTCAGCGCGACCACCGTGCGTGCGGGCACCACGTTCACGGTCACGGAGCAGCTGACCAACCCGACGGACTTCACGGTCACGGGCGCGAAGGCGGCGCTCTACGTGAAGGAGAAGCCGATCGCCGACGTGGTGGACCTGGTCTCCTGCGCCGGCGCGATCGCACCGTGCGCGCCCTACCTCAGCAGCTTCCGCGGCGGCGTCGGCGACCTGGGCGCGGGCGAGAGCCGGACGGTGACGTTCACCTTGCGCGTCAAGGACGACGTCGCGCCCGGCCAGTTCACCCTCCAGCACCAGTTCGCCGGCGACAACTACGCGTTCAGCGTGGAAGACGGCCCGGCCGTCACGATCGCCCCGCCGGACGAGGCCGACGTCAAGGTCGCGCTGACCGCCACCCCGCGCGCGAGCCTGGTCGCCCGCGTCGACTACGTGATCAAGGTGTCGAACACCGGCCCGGCCACCGCGACGGGCGTCCGCGTGACGGCCAACCCGGGTGCGGGCCGCACGGTCGCGTCGACGACGGGCTGCACCCGCTCGGGCGCGACGCTGAACTGCGCGATCGGCACCCTGGCCCCAGGCACGTCGGCCACGGTCAAGTTCACGTCCGAGGGCGGCTTCTTCGCATGGGGCGCGTTCACGGCGACAGCCCAGCGAGCGGCGAGCGCACCGGCAGACCCGGAAGCGGCCAACGACAAGGCGTCGAAGAAGTGCACTGCGTACACGGGCCTGATCGTCCAGTGCTGACGGCGTGACGCGCGGGGCCCAGCCGGGCCCCGCGCGTTCGTCCACAGAGGATCAGGGCACGAACGCGGCCCGGTCGCGCACCGCGTCGGCTGTCACTTCGGCGGACTGAACGCGGCGTACATCCCCTCGGACGATCCTGTCGAGCACGACGTGCTGACCTTCGCTGGAGCGTCAGCCGGACCCGGAGTGTGAGGGGCTGACCGGGGCCTGGCTAAACTGGGGGTACGGGCCGTTAGCTCAATTGGTAGAGCTGCGGACTTTTAATCCGTAGGTTCTGGGTTCGAGCCCCAGGCGGCCCACTACAATCATGCGTCTGACCTGCGGAAAAGTTCGGTTTGGTGATCTTTCTGCAGGTCAGGTGGATCTGTGTGGCCCGGTGTGTCCGCAGCCGTAGGCTCCGGCGAACGGGTTGGCCTGTGAGTGCACGTCGGCACTGGATGTTCGATTTGGCGGCGGCAGTCGTTGTTGTTGCTGCTGCGGGGAAATCGTCGTTGTGGCGGTGGGCGGTCGGCGCCCTCTGGGTGTGGTTCCGCGTCTGTGTTCGTCGGGCCTGGTGTGCCCGTGGGTGTGGCCGGCGGTGCCGGAGCGGTTCGGCACTGGGCGCGTAACGGAGACGCATCGGAGTCCCCTGGTGCTGGGCCGTCGCCATCGCGTGACCGTGTTTCCCCAGCTCAGGGTCAATATTTGGTGCTCAGCGAGGCGGCGAACCTGCGGATTTGTCGTCCGAGGGTCCGGTTCTGCGGCAGTTGTCGACATGTGACGGCACTGTGCGGCACTGCCCGCTACGCGTCGGCAGTGGAGCGGGAGCCGAGTCCGGTGCGTACGGCCGTGCGGCGCGGCGAACAGGGACGCGCTGATCTTCTAGGCGGCTTAGTGGCGGGTGCCGGGGTAGAGCGAGACGTAGTAGTCGGCAGTGAAGGACATCGAGGCGTGTCCGAGCATGTCCTGAACGCTCTTGAGGTCGTTGCCGGCGGCCAGCGACAGAGAGGCCGCGCCATGGCCGAGATCGTGTAGCCGGATCGGCGGCAGGTTCGTGCGCTCGACCAGGAGGTTCTCGAACTCGTGGGTGAACCGGTCACGCCGGCATGGCATCACCGTACGTGTGGTGAACAGGTACCGCTCTCCATCTGGTCCTGCAGGCAGCCCGGCTTCAGCCGTGAGGTGGCGCCGCACCAGGCTGGCGGTGACGTGGTCGAGAGCGATGGTCCGTGTGCTGTGGGGGCTCTTCAGCTTTCCGTCGTCGTCTTCATGCTCTTCGGGGTCGGGTCTGGTGATGACGAACAGTTCGTTGTGCCGCAGGTCCACGTCGACCTCGCGCAAGGCGGCGGCTTCGCCGCGGCGTCGGCCGGTGACGGCCACGAGGTGGTAGTAGAGGTAGCGCTTGTGTCCGGTGATGGCGCTGAGGAACTCGATTGTCTGCTCTTGGGTCCACACGCATACCGGTCCGGGGCGCCATCCGGTTGCCCGCCAGCGTGCTACCCGCTCGTCGGTCCACACATACGGTCGCGGCTTCACTGCTTTCGGGAGCTTGATCTTTCGGCCTCGTGCCGGGTTGTGCGCCAGTAGTCTGTGACCGACCGCGTCGGTAAGGGCGGAGCTCAATGTCGCGCGGACTCGCGTCACCGTCGACGGCGCCAGATGCCCATACCGAGACCCGCTCCCGGCCGCGATCGCGGTCAACGCCTTCTGCCACGTCGCTCACGCCGAGCGTCACTAGCGGCAGATCACCGAGCTGCGGGAGCAGGTACGTGAGGACGTGCTGCCGGTAAGACCGGCGCGTCCTGGGACTTAACTTGCAGTTGGTGATCCAGTACTCCAGCCAGTGACCGGTCGTCAGCCCGATGCCCTTGGCCGTCGCCGCGACCTGGTTCCGGGCGGCCCTGGCGGCCTCTTCCGAGGCGTAGCTACCGCGGCGCACCCGCGAGCTAGACCCGTCCGGAGCGCGCAACCCTTCGACCGCGAACCACCACGAGCCATGCCCTGGTTCGCTCAACCGGCGACAGCGCGCACCCAGCTGCCTTCCCGTCACCGGGCACCGGCACCCACACCGCCTGAACACTCCACCATCCGATGTCATGGTCACGCACCTCATTCATATGCAAGACAGGGGCACTTCCAGGATCGATGTTGTCGGCATGAGGCGCCGGGCTGGATTCAGTGGGATGGGCACTGTGAGTGATGGCATCGGAGCTCGTAGTCCACGCCAGAGTGAGTCCAAGCGTCGCGGCAGCTGTCGCCGTCGCTGCGATGATGGTGGCTGAGGCAAAGGCGCGTGGGTTTGCTTTGACCTGGTCCGGACGGGTTGCTGAACTGTTCAGGTCAACGTTCTGGAGACCGCACTCAACGAGGAAATGATCGAGCACCTGGGCACGAGAAGAGCCAGGCGGGCCCGTTCCGCAGGTCGACTAACGTGCGCAATTGATTGGTCGGCTGGGACCGGCCTTGGCTGCGGTGCGGTCTTCGGGTGCCAGACGTCAGTCGAGCCTGGCGAAGTCGCGCGGTGCTCGGTCATGGCGTGCCTGGTGAGGTCTCCGACGGCCATCGTTTCGCCGCGGTTGCTGTGCGTGTGGCGAAGTCAAGCTGTCCGACTGGTTAGGTTGTAACATGACTCTCGCACTGCGCGATCTTACTGAGCTACGCCAGATACAGCGGAGCAGCATGCAGTCAGACAGCGAGGAGCGATGATTTGGGGGCGGACCAGCAGGTTCGGGAGCTGGCCGAACGCACTGCGAACTTCGGCTACCTGCTGACGTACGAGCCGGTACTGGTTGTTCATGGTGCTGCAGCGGAGGCCGCGCTGTTCACCGACCCGAATACGGCCATGTTCAAGTGCCGTTTGTTCGGTGAGGCGCTGACGGCAAAGGCGTTCATCGAGTTCGGTATTCCGAACATGCCGGACAAGCAGTTCCAGCGCCTGAAAGTGCTAAGCGACCAGGGCTTCGTTACCACACGCGTCCGCCGCTGGTTCGATGACGTCCGCAAGATCGGGAACCAGGCCGTACACGAAGGATACGCGGCCCAGCGCGACGCGCTGCAGCTTGTCCGAGCCTGCTATGAGCTCGGCGCCTGGTTCAGCCGAACCGTCAGTGGTGACCGCGACGCCGCTCCAGCTTTCGTGCCACCTCAGCCAGGGGGGCCGGCCGAGCCTGCGGGTCCGGAGGAATCGCAGGCGTTGCAGGAGTTGCGCCAGCTGCTGAGCAAGTACCACGCCGAGCTCGTCGAGATGAAGACGACGATCGACGAGCAGACCTCTAAGGCGGCGGCCGAAGCCGCGGCACAGGCAGTGGCGAACCGGGAGATCCTGCGTGCGGTCCAGGCCCAGGCCGGGATGCCGGAGCTGATCAAGCAGCTGTCCACCAAGGTGGATGATCTGCAACGGCAGCTCGGTGCGGAGGCAGCCGCGGCCGCACCTATCGACTCGGCGTTGCGCGAGGAGTACGTCGAGCGGGCCACGATTGCGAGCCGCCCTCGGCTCACCGAGGCGCAGGTCCGGCGCATCATCGACCGCATGCTTGCCGACGCGGGCTGGGTCGTGCAGGCCCGGGCGGCCACCAACGTGTTCGCCGCGCAGGGTGTCGCGGTCCGCGAAGTACCGACGGCGACCGGGCGTGCGGACTATCTCCTCTACGTCGACACGAAGCTGGTTGGCGTCATTGAGGCAAAGCGGGAAGGCGAGAGCCTGGGCGGGGTCGACAGGCAGTCTCGACGCTACGCGTCCGGACTGGATGCCGGCCAACGGCTGGCCGCCTGGCGCAGTTCATTGCCGTTCGTCTACGAGTCCACAGCGGTGGAGACGCGGTTTACGAACGATCTCGACCCGATCGGGCGGGCGCGCAGGGTTTTCTCGTTCCACCAGCCGGGCACTGTCTCTCGTTGGATGCGCGAAGCCGAGTCCGATGTGGCGGCACCCACGTTCCGGCACCGGCTGCGGCGCATGCCCGACCTGCTCACCGAGGGCCTTCGGGCCGCCCAGGTCGAGGCGATCACCGGGCTTGAGCAGTCTCTCGCCGACGATCGCCCGCGGGCGTTGATCCAGATGGCGACCGGCGCGGGCAAGACGTTCACCATGGTCACCGAGACTTACCGGTTGCTTCGGTATGCCGGTGCGAAGCGCGTGCTTTTCCTGGTCGACCGCAACAACCTCGGCCGTCAGGCGCAGAACGAGTTCGACAACTTCCGGACGCCGGAGGACGGGAGTCCGTTCGGAGAGATGTACAACGTGCAGCGGCTGCGCAGTGACGTTGTGCTGGACTCGACGCACGTGGTGATCAGCACAGTGCAACGGCTCTACTCGATACTGCGCGGCGAGGACGTGCCGGATGACGACGCGGCCGACGATTACGACGTGGACGACGCCGTCGAGGTGAACTACAACGCGACGCTCTCACCGGAGTTCTTTGACCTGGTGATCGTGGACGAGTGTCATCGGTCGATCTACGGCAGGTGGCGCGCTGTGTTGGAGTACTTCGACGCGCACATGGTCGGTCTCACCGCCACCCCGGTGGCGCAGACGTTCGGGTTCTTCCACGAGAACCTGGTCAGCCAGTACACCTACCGGCAGGCGGTCGCGGACAGCGTGAACGTCGACTTTGACATCATGCGGATCAAGACCGTGGTCGGTGAGCAGGGCGGCAGCATCCCGGCGAACGTGCCCGTTCGGATCGTTGACCTGCACACCCGCCGTGAACGTTACGAACAGCTCGATACGAACTTGGATTACAGTGCGGATGCGATCGGGCGTACGGTCATGAACCCGAGCCAGATCCGGACGGTGATCCAGCGGTTCCACGACGACTGGCGTCAGTACTTCCCGCACCGTCACCATGTGCCCAAGACTCTGATCTTCGCCAAAACCGATCAGCACGCCGACGACATCGTCGACATCGTGCGGGAGATCTTCGGCGGCGACAACACGTTCTGCGCGAAGATCACCTACCGCGCCGAGAATTCCGAGCAGCTGATTTCGGACTTCCGCAATGACGCGGCGTTCCGGATCGCGGTGACTGTCGACATGATCGCCACCGGCACCGATGTCAAGCCGCTGGAGTGTGTGTTGTTCCTGCGTGGGGTCTCGAGCGCGACCTACTTCGAGCAGATGAAGGGCCGTGGCGCGCGCACGATCGATATCGACGAGTTCCAGCGGGTGACGCCGGACGCGCGGGCGAAGGAGAAGTTTCTGCTGGTCGACCCGGTCGGTGTCACCGACCACCCACTGGTCGACTCCCGGCCCTTGCAGCCGGCGAGTCAGCGGCAGGTCAGCCTGGAGAAGCTGCTGAACAAGGTGGCAAGCCAGGGCATCACCGTGGAGGAGGCTGCCGCACTCGGATCGCGGCTGGCGAAGCTGAACCGGCAGATCACGCCCGAGGAGCGGGCCGAACTTGCCGAGCTGGCGGGAGGCGAGACGGTCACGGAGATCACGCAGGGCCTGGAGCGGGCAACCGACGAGGAGGCGCAGGAGCGAGCGTTCCAATCCGGGGCTGAGCAAGCGCAGCGACAGCTGGTGCTTGATGCCGTTCGCACCTTGGCCGAGCGCCCTGAGCTGCGGGAACGCATCCTCACCATTCGGCGCAAGTACGACCTGCCGTACGACGAGTACTCGGCCGATCGGGTGATCTCGGTGGAGGCACGGCTGATCGGCGAGCATGCGCCACAGCAGACGGTCGAGGACTGGCGTCAGTACATGGCCGACAACGCCGACGAGATCGCCGCACTGCGGGTAGCTTTCAGCGAACCCGCGCGTGATCCCGCCAGCGTGTACAAGTCCTTGACGCGGTTGGCCGCAAAGATCGAGTCGCCGCCTTACCGGTGGACGCCGGAACTCCTCTGGCGGGCCTACCAGCGGCTGGGCATCGCCAAGGGCAACGGTGGCCGCAAGGGCGTGCCGGAGCTGATGGCCATTCTGCGCTACGAGCTCGGGCTGGACTCCGAGTTGCGGACGTACCGGATCTCCGTGGAGGAGAACCTCAGGAACTGGCTGGCGCGGCAAGAGCAGCAAGGTACGCGGTTCACCGGCGACCAGGTCTGGTGGATCGACAAGATCGCGGTGACCCTCGCGAGCCGCCTGTGCGTGACGCACGACGATCTGGATGGCGTACCGTTCACCGAGCGTGGCGGCGCCGACGGCTTCATCCGTGAGTTCGGCGACGACCGCGCTGAGGAACTGCTGGACGAGCTGAACAGGACGTTGCCCGCATGAGCGATCTACCACCAGGCTGGGAATGGGCAACATTGGGCGAGATCGCCAGCTCGGTCAAAAATGGTATCTTCGTATCCAGACCGGGAACTCAGCCCGACGGGGTTCCCATCCTTCGCATCAGCTCGGTGCGTTCAATGCAGCTCGATTTTGACGACATTCGCTACAGTGGGAAGAATCAGGATGAGCTTCGGACACAAGGCGACCTACTTCTTCCAGGCGACTTGCTTTTTACGCGATACAGTGGAAGTCGCGAGTACGTTGGCGTCTGCGCGCGGGTGCCCAGCCACGTAGGGAACCTGACGTACCCGGACAAACTCATACGTGTTCGCGTGCCGATAATTGACTCTAGATACCTCGTAGCTGCCTTTGCTTCCCCCGCGGTCCGATCATCGGTCGAACGGGTTCTCCGAACGACTGCTGGGCAAGTTGGGATATCTGGGAGTTCTCTTAAGGACGTCAGAATGCCCATAGCCCCCTTGGTAGAGCAGCAGCGCATAGTCGCTGCCCTCGAAGAACACCTCTCCCGCCTAGATGTAGGCCGTGGCTACCTGGCAAGCTGCGCTGCAAGGCGCGAAAGTCTCCGCTCGGCGGCATTAGCGGAGGCACACGCCATGGCCATCGCTCATGGCGCCAAAGTTCACAGGATCGCCGAGATTGCGGAGACCCAGCTCGGCAAAATGCTGGATTCGAAGCGGACCGAAGGGACTCAAACTGAATACCTTCGCAACGTCAATGTCCGATGGCAGTCGTTCGATCTGTCCAGCATTCTGACGGTGCCGCTAACATCGAAGGAACAACAGAAGTTCAGCTTGAAACACGGCGACATCTTGGTCTGCGAGGGGGGGCAGCCTGGACGATGCGCGGTATGGCGCGGCAGTCACAAGAGGCTGGCCTTTCAGAAAGCTCTCCATCGTGTCCGGGTGCACGACGGCATCGTGGCCGAGTGGGTTTCACTTATGATAGAGCACGCTGTAAGATCCGGTGCTACCGAGCGGCTGCTTACCGGTAGCACAATCAAGCATCTTCCTCAAGAGAAGCTGCGGGC
Organism: Amycolatopsis sp. NPDC004772; assembly: GCF_053601215.1. NCBI lineage: Bacteria > Bacillati > Actinomycetota > Actinomycetes > Pseudonocardiales > Pseudonocardiaceae > Amycolatopsis > Amycolatopsis sp. NPDC004772. Next base: position 64,663 of record NZ_JBSGBK010000038.1, on the reverse strand, counting down.
GATATCAGTGCCAGTCCCCAACGAGCGAATCCAGCAGGTCTTGGTCCAGGAGATCGCTGAAGCCGAGAACGCGCAATCTCGCCTGGCTTCTGAATTGGCAACAATGAGTGCAAGGGCTGACCGACTTCGCCGCTCACTGCTCGCCGACGCCTTCTCCGGCCGCATTGTGCCGCAGGACCCCAACGACGAGCCTGCCTCCGTTCTACTCGACCGTATCCGGACTGAGCGGGCAGCAGAACCCAGGCCCAAGCGCACCCGCCGAGCCAAGAAGACCAACCAGGAGACCCTGCTGTGACGGTGCCCAAGACCGCAGCCGAAGCGAAGCAGCTCGTTGACAAGCTGTGGAGCTACTGCCATGTGCTCCGGCACGACGGTGTCTCGACGATCGACTACGTTGACCAGCTGACCCTGCTGCTGTTCCTCAAGATGGCGCAGGAGCGCGCGGAGCGGAAGTCGTTGGGCGGCAAGAAGGAGATCGTGCCGAGCCATCTCGGCTGGCAGACGTTGCTGGACGCGGACGCCGACGATCTCAAGTTGCGTTACGAGAACATCCTTGGCCAGCTCGGCAAGAAGCCGGACACCGCGCTCGGGCTGATCTATCACAGCGCCGAGAACAAGATCCGCAACGCCGCCACACTGAAGAGGCTGATCGTCGATCTCATCGACAAGGTCAACTGGTCCGGAACCGGTGTGGACATCAAGGGCGACGCGTACGAGGCGCTGCTGGAAAAAGGCGCTGAGGACATCAAGTCCGGCGCTGGCCAGTACTTCACACCCCGTGCGCTCATCGACGCGATGGTTCGCTGTATGCGTCCGGGGCCGGACGACACGATCATCGACCCAGCGTGCGGCACGGGTGGGTTTTTGCTCGGTGCGCACGACTATATTCAGCACCACCACGGAGACCAGCTGTCCAAAGAGGATGCCCATCATCTCCGCAACGGTGGGATCTCCGGTACCGAGCTCGTGCACGGTACTGCTCGGCTGGCCCAGATGAACTTGCTCCTGCACGGCATCGGCGAGCCCGGCGGCAGGGCCCTGATCGACGTCCGCGACGCGCTGGCCAAGCCGCCCGCTGCTGATGAGCGCGCAACTGTGGTCCTGGCGAATCCGCCCTTCGGCCGGAAGTCCGGATTCACCACGGTCGACGAGTTCGGCAAGGTCAGCCGCGAGGACGTCAGCTACGACCGCTCCGACTTCTGGGTTACCACCAGCAACAAGCAGCTCAACTTCGTCCAGCACATCGCCAACCTGCTGAAGATCGACGGCAGGGCGGCCGTTGTCGTCCCGGACAACGTGCTGTTCGAAGGCGGCGCAGGGGAAACGCTGAGGCGCCGGCTGCTCAAGGATTGCGACGTCCACACGCTGCTTCGCCTGCCAACCGGGATCTTCTACGCAGGCGGCGTGAAGGCGAACGTCCTGTTCTTCGATCGCAAGCGAGCTCGTCCCGAGCAGCCATGGACGTCGAAGCTTTGGGTGTACGACTTCCGTACCGGCCAGCATTTCACGCTGCGCCAAAACAAACTGGAGGCGCAGCACCTCGACGAGTTCATCGAGGTCTATAACCCGGAAGATCGGCACGACCGCACCGAGTCGGAACGGTTCAGGTGCTTCACCTATGAGGAATTGCTCGCCCGGGACAAGGTGAACCTCGACATCACCTGGATGCGTGACCCGGATCTCGAGGATAGGGACGAGCTACAGGCGCCCGAAGTCATAGCGCAGGAGATCGTCGAGGATCTCCAGGCTGCCCTCGACGAGTTCGCAGCTGTCGCGGAAGCACTGCAACTGGCCAAGGCCGAACGGGAAGGGCGTACCACCGGCGATTAGGTCGGAGGTGACGTGGGAACCGGAAGACGCGGCTTGCGCCCGAATCGTCAGCCAGCCCGAAATAACTGGACATGGAAGACTCTGTCATCAGCATCGATGCCTAAGCGCACAGTTACTTACAATGGAATGTGCTGATCTGTTGCCACATGGTGTCGTGCGGTGCGTCGTGATCGTCGAGGTTGCCTAGGGCCTCGATTGCTCCGATCACGGCTGAAGCGCGGCTTCGTTCGCCCCACGTCGCGCTGCCGGGTGTGCCCAGCGCGCCGCGGGCGGACGTGCCGATGGTCCCGGTGGTGTCCGGGGCGGCGGGCAGCGGCCTGCTGTCGCCGGTGAAGGAGCCGCGTATCTCGGTGCTGGGCCTGCCGCTCCGGTAGCGATCGGCTCGGCTTGGCGAAGGGCCCTGGAGCGATCCGCTCCAGGGCCCTTCGCCGTTAGGGTGGCGGGCATGGACGCGACCAGGTGGCTCATCGTGGTCCGGCACGCGAAGTCGGACTGGTCGGAGGGCCTGCCCGACCACGAGCGGCCGCTGGCGTCGCGCGGTCTCCGTGACGCGCCGCGGCTCGGGCGGTGGCTCGCGGTGGAGGGGCACGTGCCCGAGCTGGTCGTCTGCTCCACCGCGCGTCGCACGCGGGAAACCTGGCGGCACGTGAGCGGCGAACTGCCCGCGCCGCCACCCGTCGAGTACGACGAAGATCTCTACGGCGCCGACGTCCCCGAGTTTCTGAACGCCGTTCGCCGGACGCCGGCCGACGTCACCAGGCTCGCGCTCGTTTCGCACGAGCCCGGCGTCAGCGACCTGACCCTGCACCTGGCCGGTCTCGGCGAAGAGACGTCGGCAATCCAGACCAAGTTCCCCACCGGGGCCGCGGCCGTGCTCGCGACGACGGATCCCTGGGACGCGCTCCGCACCGCCCGGCTCGTCGCCTTCTTCCGGCCGCGCGACTTCGCCGGCTGACTTGGTCTGAACCAGGCATTGCTTCGTTCGCGTTCACATGCGTACGCTCCATTCACTCACAGGTCTGTTGTTCATATTTGTGAATGGAGCGGACATGGTTTTCCGCCACACCGTCGTGGCCGCGCTCGCTGCGCTCGGCCTCGTCGCTTCTTTCGCCGCGCCGGCCGAGGCCGCGTCGCGACCCACCGGCTGCACCGTCCCGATCATCGGGCCGGTGTGCGCACCCGCGACCGCCGTCCTCGACGGCCAGCAGCTGCTTCGCACGAAGTTCGCCGCGCTCGTCGGCGAAAAGACGTCCCGTACGGCACTGAACAACCTGCTGACGGCGGCCAAGGCCGACCTGAAGGCGGGGCCATGGAGCGTGACTTCGAAGAAACAGGTCCCGCCCAGCGGGGACAAGCACGACTACCTCAGCCTGGCGCCGTACTGGTGGCCGACGACGGAGCCGACCGCGGAGAACCCGTGGGGCTGCCCGTTCGTGCAGCGTGACGGCCAGCGCAACCCGATCGTCGACGAGATCACCGACCACGCCTACCGCGGCGAGGCGTTCGCCGCGATCTACCGGCTGGCGCTCGCCTGGTACTACACAGGCGACGCGCGGTACGCCCAGCGCGCGTCGCTCGACCTGCGCACGTGGTTCCTCGACGCGGCCACGAAGATGAACCCGAACATGAACTTCGCCCAGGGCATCCCGTGCAAGGTGGACGGCCGCGGCATCGGCATCATCGAGTTCTCCTACACGCTGAGCCAGGTCGTCGACGCCACCGCGATCCTGGCCACCGGCGCGCCGGGCTGGACGAAGACCGACCAGGCCGGCATGACCGGCTGGTACACGCAGTTCCTGGACTGGCTGCGCACCAGCAAGAACGGGACCGACGAGGCGAAGGCCCAGAACAACCACGGCAGCTTCTACGACATGCTCGCCGCGGCCCTCGCCCTCGGCACGGGCCAGCGGGACCTGGCGGCGTCCATCGCGCGGGACGCCGGGCCGAAGCGGATCGCGCCGCAGATCCAGGCCGACGGCCTGCAGCCGCAGGAGACGAGCCGGACCCGCAGCTGGCACTACTCGGCGTTCAACCTGGTCGCGCTGACGCGGCTCGCGCAGATCGGCACGCACGTCGGCGTCGACCTGTGGCACTACACGGCACCGAGCGGCGCGACGCTGTTCGGCGCGGTCGACTTCCTGATCCCGGGAGCGACGCAGGGGCAGCAGGCGTGGCCGTACCCCGAGCTGGACTTCCGGCCGTACGCGGCACTGGACGTCCTCCACGCGGCGGCCGACGCGGGCGATCGCGCCGCACGCACGGCGTTGCCGCGGGTCCCGGTGGAGCCGGGCGGCGACCTCTACCCGGTGCGGCCGGCCGCGGAACAGCTCGACGACATTTCCACGTCGTGAGGTCGTGACGCCGTGACGGGAAAGGGCCCGGCCATTTGCGGCCGGACCCTTTCCTGTCGGGAATCAGACGCCGGCGACCTGCGAAATCCAGCTGCGATAACGCGTGATGTTCGTGTAGGCGGTGTTGTTCGACCGGTCACTGGTCGACGCGACACCGACCTGACGGCCGGAGGCGAACATCGGGCCACCGGAGTCCCCGCCGGCAGTGATGCCGTTGACGCGGTTCGCGCACACGGCGACGCCACCGGTGTAGTCGCTACAGCCGATCGAGTTCACCCGCACGGTCGCGACCTTGAGGTAGCGCGACTGGCAGTTGATCTCGGAGCCGCACTGGCTCGTCGCGCCCCAGCCGTAGACCGAGACGTTCTGCCCGACCGAGACGTCACCGACGCTGCCGAGCGGCGAGTAGGTGGCGTTCACCGAGGTGGTGAGCCGGACGATCGCCAGGTCGGCGGAGCCGGGGTAGCGCGTGATGGTGGAGCCGGTGGCCATCGTCCCGCCGCTCGACTGGTCCAGGCTGCCGATGCGGAACGTGTAGGTGCCGGAGCTGCTGACGCAGTGCTTGGCGGTGAGGATGTACTGCGGGGCGATGATCGTCGCGGTGCAGTTCTGCTGGCCGTTGACGAACAGCCGGGCCGCCCAGGGCCCGCTGGTGGCGGTGCTGCCGCCGATGATCGACGGCTGGGCCTGCGGGGTGCTGTCGGCGGCCGCCGGACCGCCGAGACCGACGACGGCCAGTGCGGTGCTCGCGGCCAGCAGGACGAACTTGCCGAATTTCACGCTCACTCCTTTTCACGCGGGGGGAGAACCGCGTGGGGAAAGCCGGTGGGGACCGAACTCGAAGATTGTCCGAGTTTCCGGCGAATGTCCGGAACCGACGAAAGTCGCCGGTCGAATCCGTATTTATTTCCCGGAGTGGGCTACGTGCAGTACCCGTACTGTTCCGCGCGCTTGAGTGGCGTCCTTGGCCCTTGGTCCTCGGCCGGCTTCAGGCGGCGACGTTCACCGGGGCGGTCTTCCGCAGCCAGTACAGCCCGACGATCGGCAGGACCAGCGGGATGAAGAGGTAACCCTCGCCGTAGACGGACCAGACGGTCGGGTGCCGGAAGGCGGCGGCGTCGACGAGGCTCAGCGTGCCGATGGTCAGCACGCCCAGCAGTTCGACGGAGCAGGCGACGAGGGCCACCCGCCACCAGCCGTCCCCGCGCCGGGCCAGCGCGATGGTCGCGACGATGTAGACGACCGCGGCGAACGCCGACAGCAGGTAGGCGAGCGGGGCTTCGTGGAACTTCGTGCCGATCTGGACGCCGGCCCGCGACGTCGCGGCCAGCGCGAAGATCGCGTACACGGCGACGAGCACCCGTCCGGGGCCGCTGGCCGTCTTACGCTGTTGCTCCACTCCACACCTCGTTCAGTCGCAGCACCATCACCGGGACGGCCAAGCAGGCAATACCGAGCACGGCGGTACTCGACCGGCTCCGCTCGGCCAGCGCCCAGGCGGCGCCCACGGGCAGCACGACCAGGCAGCCGATCAGGTAGGCCAGGTAGGTCGCCAGGCTGCCGGGCCGGTCGCCACTGGCGAGCAGCACGATCCCGATCACCAGTTGAACGACCAGCAGCAGCTCGAGGACCGCGAGCGCGATCAGAAGCGGGTTGTCCGGAAGCCGGTTCCGAGCCGACTGGACGAAGCTCCACAGCGCGACGACCGTGGCAGCCACGGCGACCGCCACGGCGAATCCGAAGATCACCCGTTCCTCCTTCCGGTCCGCGGCCGTCAACTTACTCCGTGGTACCGGCGGGGTCGGCTGCCGAGGTGCCGCGGGCGTGGCGTGGACCACCCGCGGTGCTCCTGCGTCCAAAGTGTTCCCGACGTGTTCGGCCCCTATCGCGAAAATCAATCACGAAGCGGCGTTGATGGCATTCTGCCAATTCGGCGGAGGATTTGGAGCTGCCCTTCGGCGGACCTGCGGAAACGCCGGAAAGATCTTCACGTTAGGCCACTATCGTGTGGCGACCGGACTGGACAAAATCACCCTGGGTTCGTCTACCGGCTGGTAGACGTCCTTTTTGCCTACCTCGGATAGCCCAGTTGAACCGCCGGGTTGGCGGATTGGCCCAGAGCTGCCCGGCATGGGGGAATATTCTTCGTCCCGGGACCGTGGTGTCCAGGGGATCGCACGGAGGGGTATCTCGGATGGACCTGCGCTACGAAGCATTTTGCTTCGCCGACCCGTTGTTCTACGACGAACAGCAGGAAAACGGCGCGCCGGCCGAGAATTTCACCACGATGTTCCGGGCGCCGGACACCGGTTGGGTGACCACCGACCGTGGAGTGTGGCGCACGGTGCACCCGGCGGGCCACATCCTTCCGGCTCAGGGCTGGCAGATCCACGTATCCGCCGGCCTGGACAACGCCGGCCGGCTACTCGCGCACGTCTACGAGTCCTGTGCCGAGCACGCCGTCGCCTACAAGCACCTCCGCTCACTGCTGACTCTGCTCGCGCGGAATTCGAAATACGCACTCGGCGACAGCGGCATCGAGCTGGCTACCATTTATCCAGTCGACCACAACGAACTGGAGCGAGTCCTCGCGGACCTGTCAACACGGCTGGACGGCGAGCACTGCCCCGGTATTCCGAGCGGCTTGCGGTTCGGCGACGGTCCCCTCTACGTGCGTTACGGCGGATTCGCCGACCAGTGGGTGGAACACAACGGCAACCGAGTCCCGGCAGTCCGGAAGCCGGACGGCCGGCTGGTTCCGGAGAAGCGCGAGCCGACGTTCTCTGTGCCCGACTGGGTCAAGCTGCCGCCCTGTTTGCGAAGCAGCATGCCAACACGCCAAGGAGGTGCCGCGGCCCGATTCCCCTACCGCATGGTGAAGCCGCTGCACGTCTCGAACGGCGGCGGCACCTACCTCGCCGACCCGAAGGCGGGAGGCGACCAGGTCATCCTCAAGGAGGCCCGCCCGCACGCGGGGCTCGACGAGGCCCGCATCGACGCCGTCGAGCGGCTGCGACGAGAGCACGAGATGCTCGGTCGGCTCGCTGGCATCCCCGGTGTGCCGCGGGTCGTCGAGCAGTTCGCCGTCTCGGAGCGCCACTACCTGGCCACGGAGTACCTGCCGGGTATCTCGCTGACCAGCTGGCTGCCCCGCAATTACCCGCTGACCAGGAGCAAAACGACAACCGCCGAGCTCGCCGCCTACGCGGGGAGCGCGCTGGACATCGTCGCGCGAGTGGAGAAGGCGATCGCGGAAGTCCACGCCCGCGGCATCGTCGTAGGCGACCTGCATCCCGCGAACATCCTGATCGACGAGGACGACCACCACCGCATCTCCCTGACCGACTTCGGGTCGTCATTCGACGCCGAAGTCGATGGTCGCCCGGCCCTGGGCACACCCGGCTTCCGTGCTCCAGTCGACTGCACTGGGTTCGAGGTCGACGAGCACGCGCTGGCAGCGTTGCGGCTGTGGTTGTTTCTGCCGCTGTTGCCGCTGGCGGAGCTCGCTCCGATGAAGCTGCGCCGGATCGCTGACTTCGTAGAACACCGGTTCGCGCTGCCCGAGGGGTACGCCGACGCCGCAGTCGCGGTGCTGGCCCCGTGTGATGTCCCCGCGGAGCCCGCACCGGTCCAAACCGAGCTCGACCACGACAAACCGGACTGGCCGCTCGTCCGCAAGCAGATGACCGAGGCGATCCTGGCCAGCGCCACCCCGTCGCGCCAGGACCGGCTGTTCCCCGGCGACATCGAACAGTTCTCCGTCGGCGGTGCGTGCTTCGGTGTCGGTGCCGCCGGCGTGCTGCACGCCCTCGACGTCGCCGGCGCCGGCCGCTTCCCCGAGCACGAACGCTGGCTGATCGACGCAGTCCGTCGTGAGCCGCCGACCCGGCCCGGGTTCTACGACGGTAGCTCCGGCATCGCCTACGTGCTCGAGAACTTCGGCTATCACGACCAAGCCGGCAAGCTGCTGGCGTCGTCCGCGCGGCTCGTTGAGCAGACGAGCGATCACTCCCTGGAAAGCGGCCTGGCCGGCATCGGGCTGACCATGTTGCACTTCGCGACGGTTCGCCAGGACAACGAGTACGGCCGCCAAGCGCTGGCAACGGCCGTCCGGCTGGCCGAGGCGCTTGAGACTGCGGCGCCGCCCGGCAACTCGGCTCGCGCCGGCCTGCTGTCCGGTTGGGCCGGGCCGGCACTGCTGTTCATCCGGCTCTTCGAGCGCACCGGCGAGTCGGCGTGGCTCTCGTTCGCCGACCAGGCGCTATGCCGCGACCTCGAGGAATGCATCGAGGCGGACGACGGCTCGCTGCAGGTCCGAGACGGCGTCGCCCGGACACTGCCTCACCTCGGCGTCGGCAGCGCAGGGATCCTTGTGGTCGCCGAGCAGTTGGCGCGGCACCGGCCGGACGCAGAGGCCCGTGACAGCCTTCCCGCCTTGCGCGAGGCGTGCCTCGGCGAGTTCGTCGTCCACCCAGGCCTGCTCAACGGCCGTTGCGGGTTGGCGGTCGCCCTGGCTGCCAGCGCGGACGCGGAGCTGCCGGGCCGCGCGGCCGCGATCGATCGGCAACTGGCGTGGCTGGGTTGGTACGCGGTGCCGTACAAGGGCGGCCTCGCGTTCCCTGGCAACCGGTTGCTACGCCTCTCGATGGATGTCAAGACCGGCGGGGCCGGGATCCTTCTTTCCCTTGCTTCGCTCTTTGACGGCAAGGAGGTGCTGCCCTTCTTGGGCGGCACACCCTCTTCGGGTACTGGTCGCTGAGCGGAACCGCCGCGACCGCCGAGCCAGGTCGCAGAGCCACTCGCGGTCCTTGGCCTGCGCCGTGATTGTTGGTGCAGACAGCCGGCCTCCCCGTGTCGGGAGGCGGCTGACTGCGGTAGTGGTGCGGTCCGCCGGCGGGGCGCCTTCCGGCGGCGGACCGCAACCACTACCAGGCCGTTGCGGTGGGGATTTCAGTCGTCGGCGGGGCGCCTGCCGGCGACAACTCCGTCGTCTCCACCTGGCCACAAAGGCGGTGGCGCGTCCGCTCCCGGGGCGTCTGCCGGAAGCGGACGCGCGACCACCACTTTTGGCCCACTTCTGTGTTCGGGTGCCGTGACCGTCGCAGGGACGCCTGCCGGCGACGGGTCCGGGACCACTTTCGAGCCGTCGGCTCACCACTCTGCCGCCGCAACCGGATCGACGCCTAGGTCGCCATCCGTGTTACTAGCCGATCCGGTGAGGAAACAGCTCGTCCACTGTGGACCGATCTCATGCGCTTTCCAGCCTATCGCCGTCGAGGGGGTGCGGAACCCCTCGTGGTGAATCTGTGGACAACTCGCCGATGATCGGTGGCCCTGTGGACAACTCGGGTCGATCGCCCGTTTCTGTCGGAGCCGTCGTGCATGATCGAAAGCGCAAGAAGATACGGCCTGGAACCAGCATCGTCGAAGGGAGGTGAAACGAACGGCGGTGCGTGTCATCCAGGCTGCAGTGCCTCCAACGCCTCGCGCAGCTTACCGGAGACCGGCGTCGGCCGGCGGGACTCGCGGTCCACGAAGACGTGCACGAAGTGCCCTTCGGCGACCAAGGACTCGTCGGCTGTGTACATCCCGATTTCGTAGCGGACGCTGGACTTCCCGAGGTGCGCGACCCGCAATCCGACCCTCAACGAACCAGGAAAGGACACCGATGCGTGATACCCGCAGTGCGACTCGACGCACAGCCCGATCACCGCCCCGGCTTGGATGTCGAGGCCTCCTTGCTCGATGAGCCAGGTGTTGATCACAGTGTCCATCAGCGAGTAGTGGACGACGTTGTTCACGTGCCCGTAGACGTCGTTGTCCTTCCAGCGCAACGGAACCGTCTGCCAGTGCGGGTACTCGCTCACCACAGCGACACCGACTCGCGCAGGATGCCCGACAGGTCGTCGGCGGATGCCTCTCGTGGCGCGGTGGCCAGCAGACGCTGCTGCTTGAGCGTTCCCTCGACGAGGGAGTCCACATCGGACTCCGTGTAACCCACGGCACCGATGCCGTCCGGGATGCCGATCTGGCGCATCAGGTCGATCAGCACCGCGGGCAGGTGGTCGGCGAAGTCGCCGGGCCACTCGAAGTCGGGCGCCAGCAAGCGTGCGACCCGCAGGTGGCGGTCCGGGGCTGCGTCGAAGGTGAAGCGGAATGCGGCGGGCGCGGTCAGCGAGACAGCCATACCGTGCGGGACCATGGGTTCTTCGCCCGGGTACCCGTCCGGGTGGAAATCCCTGACCTGGCCGGCGATCGGGTAGGCGTTCGCGTGCGGGATGTGCACGCCGGCGTTGCCGAAGCCGAGGCCGGCGAACGTCGCGGCCAAGGCCATGGCTTCGCGGGCCTTGAGGTCGGAACCGTCGCGCACGGCGGCCGGGAGGGCCCACGACAGCAGCCGGAGGGACTGCTCGGCGAACATGTCGGCCAGCGGGTTCGAGCCGCAGTACGGCACGCGCTGCTCCGGGCGCTTGCGGTCGAACTCGGTGTACGGCTTGGCGGTGTAACTCTCTGCCGCGTGGCAGAGGATGTCCATGCCGCTGGCGGCCGTCACACCGGGTGGCTGGCTGACCGTGAGCCGCGGGTCGACGACCGCCAGGGTCGGGCGCAGCCGCAGGTGGCTGATTCCGCTCTTGACGCGCAGGGACAGGACGTCCAGGACGCAGACCGTGGTGCTCTCCGAGCCCGTACCGGTGGTGGTGGGGACCGCCACCAAGGGCTTGAGCGGCTGGGCCGGTGCGCGGCCGCCGCCGACGGGGGCGTTGACGTAGTCCATCAGGTCGCCGTCGTTGCTCGTCAGGAGGTTGGCCGCCTTGGCGGTGTCGATGGCCGACCCCCCGCCGACGGCGACGAAGGCGTCGTATGGACCCGTTCCGCGGGCGAAGTCAACCGCCTTCTGCATGCTGACATCGGTGGGTTCGACGTGTACGCCGTCGAAGATCTCGGTCTCGATGCCGTAGCCCGCGATGCCGTCGGCTACGCGGCGGGGCCAGCCTGTCGCGGCCACCTGCGGATCCGTCACCACGAGCACGCGGTGGGCGCCGTACTGGGTGAGGTCGTAGCCGATCTCGTCGCTGGCGCCGGTGCCGTACTTCAACGCCGGTGCGCCATAAGTAAAAACAGTTTCATGTTCGGTTGCGGCCAAGTCGGTGGTCCTCGCTCCCTTGATCGGCTTGCAGTCGGTCAAAGCGGACATTCGGCCTATCCTTGTCCGGTTTCGGTGAAGATCACTTGACTGCACTGAACGGTGCCCGCCTAAGCTCTCCTCATTAGATACCAACTGGGAGCGACCGTCGCCCAGACGGCCGTGCGGATCCTGACCGAGGCGCGTGTCCGCCGCGTGTACGCGGTGGTCGGTGAGTCGTTCCTGGAACTGCTCGACGCCCTGCAGCGGGAGCGGGAGATCACACTGGTCTCGGCGCGCCACGATGCAGGCGCGGCGTTCATGGCGGAGGCCGAAGGGAAGCTCACCGAACGTCCTGCTGTGCTGCTCGCGAGCCGGGGACCGAGTGCGGCGAGCCTGGCCATCGGCGTCCAAACGGCGTACCAGGACGAGACGCCGATGGTCGTGCTGCTGGAGACGCCGGCGACTGAGCCGGTGTGGTCGTCTTCGGGGGAGCTGCCGACGTCGGACCTCACGGCCATGTTCGAGTCGATCGCCAAGTCGACATTGCGGGTGACCGACCCGGACGGGCTGCCGGGGCTGCTCGCGCACGCGCTGACGACGTCGCAGGAAGGGCGGCCGGGGCCGGTCGTGCTCGGTGTGCCCTGCGACATCTGGGGGATGCCCTACGACGCGGCGAAGCCGATGGCGCGGGTGCGGCCGCCGGCGTCCGGGACGCTGGGCCGTTCGGCTGACGCCGTGGCGCAGCTGGTGGACGAGGCGAAATATCCCGTGGTCATCGTCGGCGGGCGGGCGCGGTCGGCGCGGGACGAGCTGATCGCCGTCGCCGATGAGCTTGCGCTGCCCGTCTACAACGCCTTCCGGCGGCAGGACGCCTTCCCGGAAAACCACGCCCGGTACGCCGGTCACCTGGGGCTGGGCATCCCGGCGCGGCAGCTGGACGCGCTCGAGCGCGCGGACCTCGTGCTCGCGCTCGGCACCCAGCTCGACGAGGTGACCACCCAGGCCTACCGCTACCCGACGGCGCAGCAGACACTGGTCATGGTCGGCACCGGCATCGACGTCAGCCCGAAGCGGCGGGGACTCACCTTCCGCGTCGACTCCGAGGTCGAACCGTTCCTGCGGGAGCTGCGGGAGGTGGCGTCGCCGCGGACGCGGCGGGCCTCGGCGGCGAACGCGGCCGTCCACACCTTCATGACCCCGCCCGACACCAGTGGGAACACGCGGGTGCACCCCGTGGACGTCGTCCGCGCGCTGCGGAAGCTCGCGCCCGAGGACACCATCGTGACCAGCGACGCCGGCAACTTCGCGCAGTTCATGCACCGCTACTGGTGCTTCACCGCGCCGCGCAGCCAGCTCGGTCCGAGCAACGCCGCCATGGGCTACGCCGTTCCGGCCGCCGTCGCGGCGAAACTGGCCGAGCCGCGGCGGACCGTCGTGGCCATGGTCGGGGACGCCGGGACGCTCATGACCGGCCAGGAGATCGAAACGGCCGTCCGGTACCGGGCGCCGGTCATGGTGGTCGTCTTCCAGAACGGCGTCCACGGCGCGCTTGCCATGCATCAGGCACGCACCTACGGCCGGCTCACCGGGGTCTCCATCCCGCTGACCGACTTCGCTTCGTGGGCGCGTGGGCTGGGCGCGGCCGGGTACACCGTGGACGATCGTGAAGAGCTCGAGCCGATCATCGCCAGCGCTCTGGTGCGGCAGCGGCCGTGCGTCATCGACGTGCGGACGGACCCCGATGTCGTGACCCCGGACGTGCGGCTCTCGGCTCTGCTCGGGCAGGCTCGTCCGCAACCTCCCGCCCAGTAACGGTTTTGCTCTGTTTCGTTCCGGAAAAGCTGGGAATGTCGTGTGGTAGCAGGGCGTTGGCTCGGGTAGCCTGACGGTGTTCCGGTGGTGGTTCGCCGCTGAACCTTCCCGGCCGGGTCCCGGCGGGAGACAACCGGTTTCTGTCGGTGCCGCATGGCACCATCACGGTCATGACCCGCGCCGAAGCGGGCAGGGAACGAGGGGAGTTTCGACGTGACCGATCACCAGCACGCATCCGAACCGCGGAAGTCCTCCGGCGTCGTACCGGTGCTGTTCAGCGCCAGCTCAGAGGCCCATGACGACGCCGTGGTCGCCGCCGATCGGGACGCCGCCTGGCGCTCGCCGTTCGCCACCGAGGGGCTTCGCCCGGCGAGTGGCGAATAGCTCACCCCGCCCGGGTGAAGACTGCTTGTCCGCCCTGGTCAAGGTGTGCTTTACTGCTTATGGTCTCGACTTTTGTGTTCGTGATGAGTCACGCTCGCAGAATTCAGCGGGCGTAGTGTCTCCTCGCCGAGGAAGCAAACCGTCCGGGTGCTGACCCGGGTCGCCGAAGTGGCTTCCTGTTTTGGTGTTACACATGGAGATTTTTGATGACTCAGGGCACTGTGAAGTGGTTCAACTCCGAGAAGGGGTTCGGCTTCATCACCCCCGACAACGGTGGCGGCGACGTCTTCGTTCACTACAGCGAGATCCAGGGTAACGGCTTCCGTACCCTCGAGGAGAACGCTCGCGTCGAGTTCGAGATCGGCCAGGGCCAGAAGGGCCCGCAGGCCACGTCGGTCACCGTGATCTGACTTTGATCTTGGGAAAGGGCCGTCACCCGTTCGAGGTGGCGGCCCTTTTCGTACGCTGCGCACCATGATCGAGCACGGTTACACCGTTTCCAGCATGAACTGCGGCCACTGCGCCCAGTCGGTGACCGAAGAAATCGCGGCGCTGCCCGGAGTGGCCGAAGTGGACGTCGACGTCGCGGCCGGCCGAGTGCTCGTGCGAGCGGAAACCGCGCTGGCCGAGGACGACGTCCGGGCTGCTGTCCGCGAGGCGGGCTTCACCTACGAAGGCGTCGCCGACCTGGTCCGGTAGCCCGTTGCCGGGACCCACCTGCGGTTGGTTCTTACCCGCCCGTCGCTCCGGGTAGGACTGTCCACTGAAGATCACTGGGTGAGACGCGCAGTGTGATCTCCGTCGCTTCGGCCGCGTGCCCGCGCTAAGACTGCACCACCAGCACTGCAACGCCCTGCAACCCTTCCGCTCCGCCCGATCGCGGAGTCTCCTGTTCTCCGGTGACAGAACGGGAGGTCAGGTGGGTGAAACGGTGGCGGGGATCGTCGCGAACCCCGCTTCGGGGCGGGACATCCGCCGGCTGGTCGCGCAGGCGTCGGTGTTCCCCACCGCGGAGAAGGCGAACATGGTCCAGCGGCTGCTGGCGGCGTTCGCTGTCACCGGGCTCGACCGGGCCCTTGTCTCGACCGACCTCGGCGGCATCTCCGCCGCGGTCCTGCGTGCCCTCGGGCGCGGTGGCTCCTGGCCGAAGGTCGACTTCTGTGAGGACGACGCTCTCACCGGCACCGCCGCGGACACGACGAACGCCGTGCGCCGCATGGTCGAGGCCGGTGCCGGGGTCATCGTCGTCCTCGGCGGAGACGGGACCGCCCGGGTTGCCGCCAAGGCTTGCGAAGACGTTCCGCTGCTTGCCCTCTCCACCGGGACCAACAACGTCTTCCCGCAGGTGCGGGAGGCGACCGTCGCCGGCCTGGCCGCGGGGTTGATCGCCACCGGGCAGATCGACCCGGACCTCGTCACCCATCGCGTCAGTGTGCTCGAAGTCGTCACCAAAGCCCGCAGGGAGATCGCGCTCGTCGACGTCTGCGTGTCGCTGAGCAGGCACATCGGGGCGCGGGCGCTGTGGGACCCGTCCTCACTCACCGAGCTGTACTGCACCTTCGCCGAGCCGGACGGAATCGGCCTCACGAGCGTTCCAGGCCAACTCTGTCCCAGCCCTCGGTCGAGCCCGGACGGTGTCGCGCTGCAGCTCGGGCCGGTCGGGGAGACGCCGTACGTCGTGCACGCGCCGATCGCACCCGGGCTCGTGCGGCCGGTCGGCGTGCGCGGGTGGGGGCTCCTCCGCCCCGGGGTGCGTGTCGAGCTCGCTGCGGCGGGCGGTGTCATCGCTCTCGACGGTGAACGCGAACTCGAACTCAAAACCGGTGAGAGCGCGTTCGTGGAGCTCAAACCAGACGGGCCTTGGGTCGTCGACGTCCGGGCCGCGATGGCGGAGGCGGCGCGAAAAGGGCTCCTGCGCACGGACACCGAACCGGGGAAGGAGCGCCGGAGATGACGGACGCCCTCCAGGGTGCGTATCGCGTGATGCGGACCATCCGGGCCGTCGAAGAGCAAGTCCGCGCGAGCGGGCACCCCTACGCCGGCGAGGAAGCCCTGGCCGCGGGCGTCTGCCTCCACCTCGACAGCCGTGACGCCATCGCGGGCACGCACCGCGGGCACGGGCACCGCATCGCCAAGGGCGTCGACGTCCGGGCCGTCCTGGCCGAGATCCGGCACGACCGGCTGCTCACGACGAACACGCGAGGCGGCGTCCCCCTGCTGATCTGCGGTGCCGCGATCGCCGCGAAACAGCAGGACCTCGGTGGCGTCGGCGTCGCCTTCCTCGGAGACGGCCCCGGCACGACGCTCGAGGCGCTGAACCTCGCGTCGGCCTGGCACCTCCCCGCCATCTTCGTCACCGAGGACACCGGTTACGCCGATCGGGTGGCCGGGCTCGGTGTGCCCGGGGTCGTCGTCGACGGATCCGACTTCTTCGCCGTGCACGAAGCGGCCGGAGAAGCGGTCGGCCGGGCCCGCGGCGGCGGTGGCCCGACGCTGATCGAGGCCGGCTTTCCCCGGCACGTCGGGGACTGCCTCCAGCGGTTCCGCACTCGCGTCACCGACAGCGGTGAGCTGCGCGAACAGGTCCTCGACGCGATCGACGCCGAAGTCGCCCGGCTCATCCAAGCCTCGATCTCCGCCCCGAAATCCGCCCCGGACGAGCTGGAGACCGACGTCTACGTCTCGTACTGACCGCACGAACGACCCGGGGAAACCGCGACGTGCGCCACCTACCGATCATCCGGCCGAAACGGCAGACTCCGAGGAGGCACAGCACTAGGAGCGGCGGTTGGGGCAGCGAGACCTCGAGGCGGCGTTGCCGGCCGGGGCGGATCCCCGGCGGCACGCCCGTGTCCTCGCGCAGGTGCACGAAGCGGCCCTGAACGGCCAGGCGCTGCCCAGCAAACTGCGCCCCGTCATCGGCGCGTCCTGGCAGCGGATGCGCCGGCTCGGCATGGACCCCGACAGCCGGGCCGCCGCGCCCGTCCTGAGCTTCGAGCAGCTGGAGACCCGTCGCCGCGCGAGCGGGCTGGCCGACGCGCTGCCGATCCTGCGCGGCGGCCTGATCAGCCTCGCCGAGCAAGCCGCGCACATCATGGTGATCGCCGACGCCGGTGGCGCCGTCCTCTGGCGGGACGGCAGCGCCGCGGTCCGCCGCCGCGCCGACCGGCTCGGGTTCGTCGAAGGCGTCGACTGGCAGGAGGAAGCCGTCGGCACCAATGCGATCGGCACCGCGCTCGTCGCGCGCAGCCCGATCCAGGTCTACTCGGCCGAACATTACGTCCGTGCTCAGCACTCCTGGACGTGCGCGGCCGCGCCCCTGCACGACCCGCGCGACGGCAGGCTGCTCGGCGTCGTCGACCTCTCCGGGCCGGCCTCGACCGTCCACGCGACGACGTTGGCGCTGGTCGACGCCGTCACGCGGCTCGCGGAAGCCCAGCTGCGCACCACCCACCGCACCGAACTGGAGAGACTGAGGGGCTTCGCCGTCCCTGTCCTCGCGAAGGTCGGCGGCCGCGCCATGGTGGCCGACGAACACGGCTGGGTCGCCGCGGCCGCCGGGCTCGCGCCGGTCGACCGCGTCGCGCTGCCCACCGGCCTCGGGCCCGGACGGGCCTGGCTGCCCGCGTACGGCGGCTGCTCGGTCGAGCCGGTCCCTGGCGGCTGGCTGCTCCGGCTGACCGAGAACGACGCCGCGCCGCCCACCCGCGTCGTGCTCGACGTCCGGTCGCCGCGCGAGCCCGAGCTCACCGTGGCCAGCGCGGCCGGGACCTGGACGCACCGGCTCAGCCCGCGCCACGCCGAAGTCCTCTACGTGCTGGCGAGCCGCCGCGACGGCCGGTCGGCGTCCGAGCTGTCGGCCGACCTCTTCGGCGACGCCGGCCGGACCGTCACCGTCCGAGCCGAAATGTCCCGGCTGCGACGGCACTTCGGCGGCATCCTCGGCGCGAAGCCGTACCGCTTCGCCGACGACGTCGAGGTCGTGGTGCGGCGGCCACCGGACCCCGAAGCCGTGCTGCCGCACTCGCTCGCCCCGGCCATCCGAGGCTGACTTCCCGGCGAAGCGGGATCATGGACGCCGTGCCGAAACGCCTGCCCGACACCATCGCGCCGAGCTGGCTGGTGGTGCAGCTGCTCGGCACGCTCTTCTTCGCCGCCACCCTCCTCACCGCCCGCGAAACCGACCCGCGCATCTGGACCGCGTACGGCGTCGCGACCGCGGGCTGGCTGGGCTTCGTCCTGCAGACACGGCGACGGCCGAAGACAGCGGCCGCATTGCTCGCCGCCGCCAGCGCGCTGCCGGCGGCGATCGTCGGCTGGGCGGGGGACTCGTCGGCCATCCTGCTGTCCGTCATCGCTCTCGGCCGGCTCGCGACGCTCACCTCGGTCAGCGTCGGCACGATCCTCGCCGCCGGCCTCCTGGACGTCGCGCTGGCCGTCACGTCGCACGCGCTCGCCGGGTACTCCCTCGGCGAGTCGCTCGCCGACGCCGGCGTGATGCTGCTGCTGGTGCTGCTCGGCCTCAACCGCCGCCAATACGAAGTGCAGGCGACCCAGAGCCAGGCGCTGCTGGAGCAGACGCGGCTCGCCCAAGCCGAGCACGCCCGCGCCGCCGCGCTCGACGAACGTGCCCGGATCGCCCGCGAACTCCACGACGTCCTCGCGCATTCCCTTGGCGCGCTGGGTGTGCAGCTCGAACTCGCCGAAGCACTGCTGGCCGAAAAGTCCGATGTAGACGGTGCATTGCGATCCGTCCGGCGATCGCGGAGTCTCGCTGCGAACGGGCTGGCCGAGGCGCGCGACGCCGTCGCCGCGTTGCGCCAGGATGTCCCGCCGCTGACCGAAACCCTCGCCGCGGTGGCCGCCGCGCACGCCCGCGACCACGGCGTCGCCGTGGACTTCGCCGCCGACGGCGCACCGCGGCCGCTCCCGTCCGCGGCGGTCGTCGCCCTGGCCGGAGTCGCACGCGAAGCCTTGACCAACGCCGGTAAGCACGCCCCCGGCGAGGACATCCGGATGCGGCTGAGCCACGCGCCCGGCGTCGTCCGGCTCGACGTCCGCAACACGCTCGCGGCGTTCACCCGGACAGGTGAAGGATTCGGCTTGGCCGGCATGCGTGAGCGGCTCGCCCTCGCCGGCGGAACGCTGACGTCGGGCCCCGGCGACGGCCACTGGCGCGTCCTGGCGGAAGTCCGGACCTGATCACCGGTGTGCCCGGGAACACATCCGCCCAGATCACGTGCTGATGACAGCGGGCGGTGCCGGTGGCTGCGCGCGCGGCGACTCGGCTACCTTCTGCGGGTACGGCTCACAGCGATCTTTTTCGGGGGCTCCGGGAGGCGAAGCCCCCGGCCTGGGGCGATGCCCCGGATGGCAGGGGGAGGAATTCGGGGATGACCAGCACCGCGACGGCCCCGGCGCCCGCGCCGGGAGCTCCGCCGTCGCCACCGGACAACCGCGACCGCACCGGGGGCCGCAGCGGCCTGCTCGGGCTGCTCGACCTGCCGGGCCAGGGGGGCCGCGCGGTCATCCGGTCGGCCGCGACCACGCCCGGCCGGCTCACCGTGATCGCCGTCGGGCTGGTGCTGCTGGCGCTGGTCGCCGGGCTCGTCGCGACGCTGTCGGTGCAGGACCGCGACGACACGATCAGCGGCGTCATCGACCGCCGCGAGCCCCTGGCCGCCGCGTCGCAGCAGGTCTACCGCTCGCTCTCGGACGCCGACGCGACCGCCGCGAGCGCGTTCCTCTCCATCGGCACCGAGCCGCCCGAACTCCGCCAGCGTTACGAGCGGGACATCGCCGAAGCCGGCGCCGCGCTCGCCAAGGCCGCGTCCGACAGCGCGGACGTCGCCGCCGCGGCCGCCCCGGTCGACATGCTGAACCAGCAGCTGCCCGTCTACACCGGGCTCGTCGAGACGGCCCGGGCGAACAATCGGCTCGGCTACCCGGTCGGCGCGTCCTACCTGCGCGAGGCGTCCGAGCTCATGCGGGCGAAGATCCTGCCTGCCGCCCAGGACCTCTACCGCGTCGACACCGAGCGGCTCATCGAAGAGCAGGACAGCGCCACCGGATTCCCGTGGCTCGCCACGATCCTGGTGGCCGCCCTCCTGGCCGCGCTGATCGTCGCCCAGGTCTACCTGACCCGGCGCACCAACCGGCTGCTCAACGTCGGGCTCGTCGTCGCGACGGCCGCCGTCGTGGTGTCGCTGCTGTGGGGCGCGGTCGCGCTGATCGTGCAGGGCAGCCTGGTCGGCAGCGGCCAGGACGACGGTTCGCACCGCGTCGATGTTCTCGTCCGAGCGCGGATCGCCGCGCTGCAGGCCCGCGCAGACGAAACGCTGACGCTGGTCGCCCGCGGCGACGGCGGCACGTACGAGAAGGACTTCAGCGCCAAGGCGGTCCAACTGGTCGGCGAAGACGGCCAAGGTGGTCTGCTCGGCGAAGCCCGCGGCCTGATCAAGGACGGCGCCGGCGCCACGAAGATCGCCGACGCGTCGGCGGCCGCGACAGACTGGCTGAAGGCGCACCGGCAGGTGCGCGCCCAGGACGACGCCGGGGCGTACCAGGAAGCCGTCGACTCCGCCGTGCAGGAAGACGCGAAAGGTGGCTCCGCGCCGGCGTTCCGGCGGCTCGACGACAGCCTCCAGGCGGCCATCGACGTCGGACGGCAGGACTTCGTCGACGACACCCACAACGGCGACCGCGCACTGACGCTCCTCGCGCCCGGTTTGGCCGTGCTGGCGATCGTCGCCGCGGCGGGTGTCACCATGGGGATCCGGGAGCGACTGAGGGAGTACCGGTGAACAGGCGCGGGAACACGGTCCGGGCGGGTGTGCTGGCGGTCGTCGCGCTGCTGGCGGCGTCCTGCGGCAGCCCCGGGAAACCGGTCGACCCGGCGCCGGTCGGCAACGCGGCCTGGCCGCAGCCCGCGCACGTCGGCGGCCCGGACGCGACGGCGGGCGGGACCTCCGACACGAGCTGCAACCCGCTGGCCAGCCTGTCGCCGACCAGCACGACCGTCCCGGACAACTCGACGATGTCCGACATCCGCAAGCGCGGCAAGCTGATCGCCGGCGTCGACCAGACCACCTACCTGTTCGGCTTCCGCAACCCCACCTCGGGCAACCTCGAGGGCTTCGACATCGACATGGTCAACGCGGTCGCGAAGGCGATCTTCGGCTCGGCCGACGGCCACGTCCAGTTCCGCGCGATCCCGTCGTCGCAGCGTGAAGAGGTCCTGAAGAAGCACCAGGTCGACATCGTGGTCCGGACCTACAGCATCACCTGCGCGCGCAAGAAGGACGTCGAGTTCTCCTCGGTGTACTACGTGGCGGGCCAGAAGATCCTGGTCACCAAGGAGTCGAAGGCGCAGAAGCTGGCGGACCTGAGCGGCAAGCGGGTGTGCGCGACCAAGAAGTCGACGTCGCTGGCGAAGATCGCGACGGATCCCGCCAAGCCGGTGCCGGTTTCGGTGGACAACTGGTCGGACTGCCTGGTGATGCTCCAGCAGGGCCAGGTCGAAGCGGTGTCGACCGACGACACCATCCTCGCCGGGATGGCCGCCCAGGACTCGACGCTCGAGGTCCGCGGCGAGCGGCTGACCCAGGAGAACTACGGCATCGGCGTGCCGAAGGACCACGAGGACATGGTCCGGTACGTCAACGCGGTGCTCGACCAGCTCCGCGGCAACGGCGTGTGGCAGGACAGCTACCGCCGCTGGGTGGAAGCCCGGCTCGGCCCGGCTTCGCCGCCGTCGCCCCAGTACCAGCAGTGAAGGTAACTCAGCGCGACTAGGATCGATCTCCGCACGTCGCAGGGGATCCGGGAGGTAGCAGTGTCGGAGGAGCCGCGCCGTCCTCGGCACGCCGCGCCGGACGACGAGCCGCAGCAGGTGGCCACGCCGAGCTGGCAGCCGCCGCCACCGGTGCGGTGGGAGACGCCGGAGCCGTCGATCTCGGGCCGCCTCGACGACGGCGAACCGGCCGGGCAGGCACCCGGGCGCCGCCCGCCGACGCCGCCGCGCGGGCAGCCCCGCCCGCTGATCCCGGGCGCGGAAGATCCGACCCGCCCGCCGGGCAGCATCGCCCCGGTCGCGCCGCCGACGCAGGCGTTGCGCCCCGACGGAGGGGCGCCGCAGCCGCCGAACGTGCCGGTGGCGCCGAACGTGCCGGTGGCGCCGAACGTGCCGCAGCCGCCGAACGTGCCGGTGGCGCCGAACGTGCCGGTGGCGCCGAACGTGCCGGTGGCGCCCTCGGCGCAAGCCATGCGCCCGAACTCCGACGCGCCGCAACCGCCGACGCAGGCCGGGCGGCCGAGTCCCGATGCGCCGCAGCCGACGCAGGCCGTGCGCCCGAATTTCGATGCGCCGGTCGTCCCGTCGGCGCAGGGCGTGCGCCCGGATCCTGATGCGCCGCAGCCGACGAGCGTTCTTGCCGCGCCGGCGCCGGAAACCCAGAGCATCATGCCGCCGGTGCCGCGGCCGGACACCGGGCCCGGGGCGCCGCTGCCCGATCCGGGCACCGAGAGCGTCCTGCCCGAGCGCACCAGCGAAGGCCGGCACACCGGCACCGGCACGGGAACGGGCACCGGAACGGGGACCGGCAGCGGCTCGGACTCCCGGTCCGGCGCGTTCCCCGGCACTTCGCGGCGGACGTCGTCGCGGACGTCGCGGTCCCGTCGCGGCCGGCTCGGGGCCGGGCTGGTCGAGGTGCCGCCGGTTCCCGCGCGCGATCCCGCGTCCGCGGTGCTGACGAATCCGGTGGTGTCGGAGGAAAAGCGGTTCTGCGGCAGCTGCAACGCGAAGGTCGGCCGCGGCAAGGACGGCAAACCCGGTTCGCCGGAAGGAAAGTGCGAGAACTGCGGTGCGCCGTTCTCGTTCCTCCCGAAGCTGCAGCCGCACGAGCTCGTCGGTGGCCAGTACGAGGTCCTCGGCGCGATCGCCTACGGCGGTCTCGGGTGGATCTACCTGGCGCAGGACCACAACGTCAGCGACCGCTGGGTCGTCCTCAAAGGACTGATCGACACCGGGGACGCGACGGCGATGGCGGCCGCGGCCAACGAGCAGCGGTTCCTCGCCGAGGTCGAGCACCCGAACATCGTCAAGATCCACAACTTCGTGCAGCACCCGGACGCCCACAGCGGGACGACCACCGGCTACATCGTGATGGAGTACGTCGGCGGCCAGTCGCTGCGGCAGCTCGCGCTGGCGCACCACCGGGAAAGCCGCCGTCCGGAGCCGCTGCCGATCGGCCAGGTCATCGCCTACGGGCTGGAAATCCTGCCCGCGCTCGGCTACCTGCACAGCCAGGGCCTGCTCTACTGCGACCTCAAGCCGGACAACGTCATCCAGACCAACGAGCAGCTCAAGCTGATCGACCTCGGCGCGGTCCGCCGCACCGACGACTACGAGAGCCCGCTGTTCTTCACCACCGGCTACAGCGCACCGGAACTGCCGACGCAGGGCGCGTCGGTGGCGTCGGACCTGTTCACCGTCGGGCGCACGCTCGCCGTGCTCAGCTTCGAATTCACCGGCTACACCAGCAAGTTCAAGACCACCCTGCCCGGCCCGGACGCCGTCCCGCTGTTCGCGCTGTTCGGTTCGTACCACCGGTTCCTGCGGCGGGCGACGCACTCCGACCCGGACCGGCGGTTCCTCTCCGCCGAGGAGATGTCCGACCAGCTCACCGGGGTGCTGCGCGAGATCATGGCGCTCGGCACCGGCAAGCCGCGGCCCGGCGTGTCCACGGTGTTCGGCCCGGAGAGCCGCACGTTCGGCGTGCAGCTGGTGGTGCCCGAAACCGGCGCCAGCGTGCCGCTGCCCGGCGCGGACGAGGTCGTCGCCGGGCTGCCGATCCCGCAGGTGGACACGGACGACCCGGCGGCGGGCGTGCTCGCCACCACCACCGCGCTCGACCCGCGGGCCGCCATCGAGGCGCTGGCCGGCGCGCCGCGGGAGTCGATCGAGGTGCGGCTGCGGATCGTGCGCGCCCGGATCGAGCTGGGCGAGTTCGCGGAGGCCCAGCGGCAGCTGCAGGCCGCGCAGTACCTGGCCATCAAGAACGGCTTCCCGCACGACTGGCGGATCGACTGGTACCGCGGCCTGATCGAGCTCGCGGGCGGCCGTTCGCGGGTTGCGCACGTCGCGTTCGAAGCGGTGTACGACGACCTACCGGGCGAGATCGCCCCGAAGCTCGCGCTGGGCATCAGCGCCGAAGGCGTCGGCGACTACTTCGCCGCCGCGCGGTTCTACGAACTGGTCTGGCGCACCGACCGCACCTACGTCAGCGCCGCCTTCGGCCTCGCCCGCGTGTACCTGGCGCAGGGCGCGCGGGCGAGCGCGGTCGAGGTGCTCGAAACCGTGCCGCCGTCCTCCACCCACTACGTCGACGCGCAGGTCGCGGCCATCAAGATCAAGACGACCGCGACCAAGGCCAACGGCCGCGAAACCCCGGTCACCGAGCACGACCTGCTCGACGCGTCGGCCCGGCTCGAGCGGCTCCGCTTGGACGCCGAACGCCGGACGCAGCTGTCCGCCGGTGTGCTCGAAGCCGCACACGAATGGCTCAAGCAGGGCAAGCCGACGCCGGGCGCGCGGGTGCTCGGGTGCCAGCTCGAGGAACGCGAGCTGCGGTTCGGCCTCGAACGGTGCTACCGGGCGCTGGCGCGGCTGGCGGGCACGGTCGACGAGCGCATCCAGCTGGTCGACCGTGCCAACGCGATCCGCCCCCGCACCCTCACCTGACGCCCTCGTGAGTGGTAAGGCGGGTTAGAACCCTCCTTACCACTCACGACCAGCAGCGGAAGAGGCTCAGGGGTTGATCTCCCAGTCGCGGGCGCCGCGCTCCCGCTGGTTCTTCTCGTGCTGCGCGGCCAGCTTCTCCAGCGCCTGCGAGTCACCGTGGGTGCTGAAGTGCTCGAAGCCGACGACGACGAACAACGCCCGCGCGCTGACCGCGATCGGGCCGTCCTCGGCGTCGAGGCGGCCGTCCGCGCTGACGTAGATCTTGCGGCCCGCGATGCCGTCCAGCCGGGTCTCGATGAACAGCGTCGAACCGACCGGCACCGGCCGCCGGAAGTCCGTCTCGAGCTTGCCGGTCACCGCCGGGCGGCGCATCAGGTTGCCGACCGTCGAGCCGAGCGCCTCGTCGAACGCGCAGGCCAGCAGCCCGCCGTGAGCCAGCCCCGGCGCGCCCTGGTGGGCCTTGGTGACGGTGAACCGCGAGTGCACCACCTGGCCCTCGCCGACGGTCGAACGCAGCTGCAGCCCGGCGTCGGCCTCGTCGCCGCACCCGAAGCACTCCCGGAAGTGCACGCCGAGCTCGGTGCCCGGTTCCGGCGCCTTCGGGTGCGGGACCGCGGGCTCCACCGCCACCGGCGGCCAGGGTTGAGGAACACGACTCATGCGCTGACGTTAACCGGCGGGTAACCGCCCCTCGCGCGCGCCCCGGCCGCCCACCTCTCTCAGTAGCCGGAAAGTTCCCCACCGTAGACAATTCACGGCTCAGACTGCCGAGGTGGGAGAGCCGGTCAAGACTGGGCTGATGAGCTCGAACGGCCCAATGGGCACTGCACGGGAGGAGTCGTCGCCGGCATGAGCGAACCAGCAGCAACGACGGGCAAACCGTCGGTGGACGAGAGAACCGTCAAGCGCGCCGTGTGGGCGTCGGCCATGGGCAACGCCACCGAGTGGTACGACTACGGCGTCTTCACCTCGGGCGCGATCGCGGTGAGCATCGGCACCCAGTTCTTCCCCGGCGAGGGGAACGCCGTGCTGAAGTCGCTGGCGCTGCTCGCCGTCGGGTTCATCGTGCGGCCGTTCGGCGGGGCGTTCTTCGGGCCGCTCGGCGACAAGCTCGGCCGCAAGCGGGTCCTCGCCATCACCATCCTGCTGATGTCCGGCTGCACGTTCCTGGTCGGCGTCCTGCCGACGTACGCCGGCAGCTACAGCATGGGCATCGCGGCGCCGATCGCGATCCTGCTGCTGCGGATCATCCAGGGCTTCTCCACCGGCGGCGAGTACGGCGGAGCGGCGACGTTCATCGCCGAGTACTCCCCGACGAAGCGCCGCGGCTTCTTCGGCAGCTTCCTCGAACTCGGCACGCTGGCCGGTTACGTGCTCGGCAACCTCGTCGTGCTCTCGGTGACGCTGTCCCTGTCGGCCGACCAGGTCGACGCGTGGGGCTGGCGGATCCCGTTCTTCGTCGCGCTGCCGCTCGGCCTGATCGGGCTCTACCTGCGGAACAAGCTCGAGGACACCCCCGAGTTCCGCCGGATGGAAGCTGCGGGCGAGGCGCCGAAGAAGGCACCGCTCAAGGAGATCTTCGTCCGCAACTGGCGGATGATCCTCAACCTGATCGGCATCGTCCTGCTGCTGAACGTCGCGGACTACCTGCTGCTGACGACGATGCCGACGTACTTCACCGACACGCTGAAGATCAACGACAACACCTCGACGCTGATCATCATCGCGGTCGAAGTCATCCAGATGGCGATCATCATCCCGCTCGGCGCGCTGTCCGACCGGATCGGCCGGAAACCGCTGCTGCTCACCGCGGCCATCGGGTTCCTGGTGCTGAGCTGGCCCTGCCTGAAGCTCATGCAGTCCGGCAGCATCCTGTGGCTGTTCGTCGGGTTCCTGATCGTGGCGATCCTGCTGGTGTTCATGCTCGCGGTGATCGGTTCGACGTTCCCGGCGATGTTCCCGACGCGGGTCCGCTACGGCTCGTTCGCGATCGGGTACAACGTCTCGACGTCGCTGTTCGGCGGGACCTGCGGCGTGATCGTGACGGCGCTAATCAAGAGCACCGGCAACGAGGACTGGCCGGCGTACTACCTGATGGCGGCGGCGTTGATCGCGATCCTCCCGATCATCAAGATCCCGGAGACGTCGCAGGTGCCGATGGACGAGATCGACACCGAGGACAGCGGCGGCAAGCCGGCCTCCGCGGCCGCTCAGCGCTGAGCGGCCGCCGGACAGCCGTGTGCCCCGCCCGGATCACCGGGCGGGGCACACGTGCGCCGGAGGGTCAGTTCGCGTCGTGGCGAGGAGTGAAGCGCTTGCGGGACCAGGCGGCGAGCGCCCCCGCGACCACGACGGCAATTCCGGTTTCGACGATCAGTGCGGCGAGCACCATGTGCTTCCTCCTCGGGTTCTCGGGCCGGCGCGAGGCGTCCGGCTGAGCAGGTTGTCCGGTGTCCGAGCGGAACACCACCGGACATATCGCCACCAACCCGCCGGATATTTCGCCGGAAACCCACAAAAGCGCGGTGATCTGCACCACGGCTAACGCGTGGTCGTCGCCGTCGGGGCCGCGGGCCTGGTCGCGTCCGGGGTCGAGGAAGGCGTGGGCACCCGCCCTGGGCGGGACGTCTCCCGCGGGCCCGCGGACGGCGCCTGCGGAACCGACGTCCGCGACGAGCGGGACCGGGTCTGGCCCGGCTCGGCCGTCGGCGACTCCGGCGCGATCGACGTCGCCGGCACCTCGGCCGACGTCGGGGGAGTGGTGCCGATCGTGGACAACCCGGGGCCGGCGGGCTGCACCGGCTCCGGCGGCCCCACCCGGTGGCCGGCCAGGAAACCGGCCACCGCGAGGACGACCGCCGTCGCGGCCGAAGTGCCCACGACGGCGAAGCGCTTGCGCCGTCGCCGGACCCGGCCGCCGCGCTCGATCACGTCGGCGGCTTCGAGGCGCATCGGCGGCTGCGGGCCGCCGGCCGCGCCGGTCAGGATCGCGCGGACGTCGTCTTCGGGGTCCATGTTCGTCACCTCCCCTCCGTGGGTGCGCTGAAGGTCAACGCACCGTAATGCGGACCGAGCCGCTTGCGCAGCGTGGCCAGGCCGCGGGAGGCCTGGCTCTTCACCGTGCCGGTGCTGCAGCCGAGCGCCTTCGCCGTCTCCTCGACGCTCAGGTCCTCGAAGTACCGCAGCACCAGCACGGCGCGCTGCTTGGGGGCCAGCACGGCCAGAGCCTGCCGGACCAGTTCGTCCTGGGGGCTCGCGGCGGGCTCCGCCGGGAGTTCCGGCGGAGCGTCGGTGAGCCGCTCCCGTTTCCACCTGCTGCGCCGGTGCTCGGCGAGGAACGTGCGCAGGACGATCTTGCGCGCGTAGGCGTCCAGCGTGTCGTGCCGCGACAGCCTCGGCCAGGCGAGGTAGAGCTTGAGCAGCGCGGCCTGCGTGAGGTCTTCGGCCTGGTGCCAGTCCCCGCAGAGCAGGAAGGCGGTCGATCGCAGGCTGTGCGCGCGCTCGCCGAAGTACCGGGCGAACTCGCCGTCCCACGGCGAGCCCGGCCCGGTCGACGGACGGGAGCGGGAGATCACCTGGTTACCGGGTCTCCCACACGGCCGGCAGGTGCAGGTCACCGGTGGGGCCGGCCGGGACGGCGCGGGGGACGCGCGGAGCCTGTCCGGTGCGGGCCGGCCGGGACGTCTCGCGCGGTGCGGGAACGGCGCTCGGCGTCTGCGGGCGGGTCCGGGTGGGCTCCGGGGCGGGGGCCACGGTCGGCTCGCCCGGCCGGGTCACCTGGGTCTGGGTCGGGGCCGGCGCCTGCGCCTCCGAAGCCAGCGCGATGCCACCGGTCAGGGCGCCACCGGCGAGCACGAGCGCGCCGAGGGTCAGGGCGATGCGGATACGCAAGACAGCTCCTCATTCTCGCGGGCGCGGCTGGGATCGCTGCGCCTCTGCCCTTAGTCATGCGGCGGGTGATCACCGGGGTTGCATCGGGTTTCGGGAATCTCGGGGGAAACGCGAACGGCCGGGAAGCCCGCAGGGGACTTCCCGGCCGCCCGGTGTTCGACGTCGGCTCAGTGGGCGAGCGCCGACAGCTTCTGCCAGCTCGCCCAGTCGTAGGTCCAGTCGCTGTAGTCGCCGTCCTTCGCGCTCAGCGTCTGCGTGCTGCCGGTGATCTCGACCGGGTCGCCGGTGAGAGCGCCGTCGAAGTACTCCTTGGCCCGCGCCGGCGAGAGGTTCAGGCAGCCGTGGGAGATGTTCTTCTTGCCCTGGGCCCAGACCGACGCCGCGAGGCCGTGGATGAACTCGCCGTTGTTGGAGATCCGGACCGCCCACGGCACGTTGACGTCCGTGTAGTTGTACCGGGGGTTGCTCATCGAGTAGGTCGCGTGCTTCGACATGACGACGTGCACGCCGCTGTGCGTGACGCGGCCCGGGTCGGAGTCGAGGCCGTAGCTCACCGGGTAGTCGGCGATCTGCTGGCCGTCGCGGATCACCTGCATCGTGTGCTGCGTGGTGTTGCCCTTGACGATCTGCGACCGCCCGATGGCGAAGCTGGCCGAGACGTCCTGCTTGCCGTACACGCCGTCACCGATCTTGACGCCGTAGATCTTGGCGTTGACCTTCACCTGCGTGTTGGGCTTGAAGTACTCCTTCGGCCGCCAGTGCACCGAAGCGTCGCCGGGCATCCAGGCCCACGAGCCCTCGGTCTTCGGCGTGGTCTCGACCGACAGCGCCTTCTCGACGGAGGCCTTGTCGGTGACGCGGCTCGGGAAGTTCAGCGCGATCGGCATCGCGATGCCGTACGTCTGGCCGTCACCGACGTTCAGGCTGGCCGCCATCTGCCGCTTCGGCTTGACCGTGGTGAACGCGCCGGCGATGGGGACGTTCTTGCCGTCGGCACCCTGCACCTGGCCGGTCCAGGTGTAGGTCTTGCCGTAGCCGAGCTGCTCGGTGGTGTTCCAGGTCTTCTTGTCCGGCGACGTCTGGCCCTGGACCTGCTTGCCGTCCGGGTTGGTCAGCGTGACGGACATGATCGTGCCGTCGGTGACCTGGACGCCGACCGGTTCGCCGGGCGCGACGTCCTGGGCGCCGCCCGCCGGAGTCACCGTCAGCTTGGCCGGTTGCGCGGTGGGGGCGGGCGAGCTGGTCGGGCCCCCGCCCGACGAACCGCTCGCCGAGACCGTCGGCTCGCTGCTGCACGCCCCCAGCGTGAGCACGGCGACCAAGCCCAGTGCCACGGCAGCGCCCCGGCGCCGCGTGGAGATCCTCACCGTCACACCCATTCCCCTTTGCCCCATTTGGTGCTTCCCCCTTCGAGACGCCCCGTGGACCAAGTACGTTGAGCAACCTTGGCGTGACTAACGTCACAATGGCCGGGAGGGGCTTTCACGGAGGGGGCACGGCCGACTCCGAGCCGTATCCGGTGATCACGGTGTCGCTGTGCTGCGCCAGACTAGCCGGTGGGTACGACAGAACCGGGCGGGTGCCCTACGACGTTCCGGTGACCTTGGTGCGCAGAGCCGGTTTTCGCCTCGATCACGGGGTTCAACTTTGGCCAGATCCCGGTAGTCTGCTCTCAGGCCGTCGTTTTGCGTGTTCGTGGCTTCACACTCGCGGAACTTCTGACGCGAGCCATGGAGCCGACCCGCTCTTGACTCGTCTCGTTGGAACCGCCCGGGACGGTCGGGGTGCCGCTTCGGTGGCATTCGAAGCGGATCTGTGTAACGAGGAGTACAGCGGTGGCGCAAGGCACTGTGAAGTGGTTCAACGCGGAGAAGGGCTTCGGCTTCATCGCGCAGGACGGCGGCGAAGGCGACGTGTTCGTTCACTACTCGGAGATCGAGGGCCGCGGTTTCCGCACCCTCGAGGAGAACCAGCGAGTGGAGTTCGAGGTCGGCCAGGGCCAGAAGGGTCCGCAGGCCCAGAAGGTCCGCGCGATCTGAAACTGAGGCTGAACAAGCCTCACAGGCCCGTTGCGCGTTTCAAGGCCTGAGCGAAGGGCCCCCGGCTTCCGCCGGGGGCCCTTTCTCATGGGGTCTGGTGGCGCGTCAGCGGCGTGCCACGGCCGGCGCGTCGAAGGCGTCGGCGGGGAAGTGGAACTCGTCGGTGAGGTCGCTGACCTCGCCGACGGCCTGCTGCCGCTGGTCGTGCAGGGAGGAGGCCTGGCCCTCCCAGTTGAGGCGTTCCAGGATCCATTCCTGGGCCAGCGCCTGCGGGGAGATCTGCCGCTCGGCGGCGATGTCCTTGAGCTGCTGGTTGGCGACGAGACTCATCCGCAGCTGGATGACCTGGGCTTCTCCGAACCGCTTGCCGGATCCGGTGCTCTCGAGGTCGTTGTCGGGGGCCAGCGCCGCCAGGTACGACGTGAGCTCAGTGTCCTCGACAACACCGTCGTCCACGGGCTTCGCGGCACCACGATGACGCCCGGAAGACGCGGCGGCTTTCAGGTTCGTGCGGCTGCTCAAGCGGCCAAGGGAGGGAAGAGGCACGAGGGCCACGATAACGTTTGGATCTCGCCACACAAACCACTGTGAGCTACAACACGCCACAAACATTCCCCATTCAGCCCAACCCCCACCCATTCAGCCCAACCCCCCACAACAAAGAGCAACCCCCAAATAACCCACCGAGTCGATCACCCCAAAACACCCCCGCCGAGGCGTCGCGAGCCATCGGATCGGGGCAAAAGGATGACGAGGGCACCCGCCAACGCCACCGACAGGGACCGCGGGTCACCAGAGGCGGGGTCATCAGACGCGGGGTCACCAGCAAGCGAAGCGCCAGCTTCGCGAGGCAAACAAGGTCCGACTCACCACCCGACTCGGCCAGACCCGCCAGGGCGCGCAGCGCCCGAGGCGAAAACGCAACCACGCTGGGTCGGCAACAGGCCGCACCGTGGGGGGTCCGGGGGGCTCGGCCCCCCGGGTCAGCACGCCGAAATGCTTGGGGAGGCGCAGGGCGAAGCCCGAGCACCCCCAAGAAATGGAGGACCCCCGCGCCAGGGGGAGGAACGCGGGGGTCGGAGGGGATCTCCACAGGCGCTGACCGGGGGTGTGTCAGCACTTCGATTGTTGCACGAGTTGGGTGGTTGGGCGAGTGGAGAGCGGGAAATTTCCCGGTGTGGTGTCACTTTGGGCGGGGGTGACGTTCGTTCGGGTGGGGTTCGTCTCCGGGTGTGCTGATTGCGCTGCGTTGAGCGGAGCGTGGCCTCAGGTTCACTCTCCGGGGGGCTGTGTGTGGTGGCCGGTGCTGGTTAGCCTCGCGGCCAAGTTGTTGTGAGCCGTGTGGAGGGGCTATGAGCGGGTCTGTTGAAGTGCGGCAGTTCCTCCTTCGGTACGAAGGTGCCGATGGGGGGAGTGCGCCGTTTGCCGGTGCGTTGCCGGCGCAGCGGAGTGGGGCGGCGGATGCGCAGCGGGTGTCGGATGATCAGGTCCGGCGGGCTCGGCTGGCGGTGGCGCATGGGGCGTTGGGGGTTGAGGACTGTGTCGAGTTGTTGGAGATGCTGGGGTTGAACCTGGATGAGGACGGGCAGGCGCCGGTTCAGCGTTGAGCGGGTGGGTCCGGCGTGGTGCGCCGGGCCCGTCCGGTGATATTTCCGCTGGTTGTGCTGCTTTTCTGGGAGTAATTGCCGGGTGGTCGTGTGCTGTTTGACGCAGGTTTCGTAACAGTGTTACGGTTGCTGTGTCGAAAGGGGCGGACATGACGACGGTCGAAGGTGTGGCGGGTCTAGCGAACCGGATCAGGCCGGTGGTGCAGGTGCTGGGCGGCAAGTTCATGACGTCGCCGGAGCTGGCCGCGGTCGAGGCGGAGGTCGGGCTGCCGCCGCGTTCGTTGTACGTGCGGGGGCGGTCGGCGGTGCTCGGGGACGTCCCGCCGAAGGTGGCCGCGGAGCTGTTCGGCATCTTCCCGCACTGGCTGTTCGAGTACGTCCTGCCGCCGGCGACGGCCGCCCTCGACGCGCCCGCAGCGGTCCGCGCCTACGCCGAGTCATCGGCCCGGTGGTCGCGCGTCAGCCTTTCGGCCGTATCGGAGCCCGCCCGCTTGGCGGAGCTGTTGTTCCGGGTCGTGGACGCCGCCGACGCGAGCGGCCTCGCGCTTTTCGCAGGATGGAAGAACACCGAGCGTCCGACGGGGGACGTCGAGCGCCTCGGCTTCGCGTTGATGGTCTTCCGCGAACTGCGCGGCGGCCTCCACTTCGCCGCCTTGCGGGCGCTGGGCCTGTCGATCCCGGAGGCGGTGATCGCGGACCCGGAGGGCGGCCGCGCGCGCCTCCTGCGCACGGCGTGGCCCGAGGACGCGGCCGACGAGCTGGTGACGTCGGCGGAGCGCAAGCCGGACCTGCGCGAACGCTGGCAGCGAGCCGAAGCGCTCACCGACGACCGGATCGGCGAACTGCTGGCGTCGGCGCTGCCGGAGCCGGAGCTGGCCGAGTTCGATCGCCGCCTGGCGGATCTGGCGGCGTTTGCGCAGGTCTGAGCTTCGCCGAGGGCTTAAGGAACCCCCGGTGCAAAGCGGTGGCGGCGTGCCCTATGCTTGTAATCGCTCCCAGGGGAACCTGAGAGCGCGGTCGGTCGGTCACCCGAAACCGGCCGGGCTCCCATCGTTCAGCGGCCTAGGACTCCGCCCTTTCAAGGCGGCAACGCGGGTTCGAATCCCGTTGGGAGTACGCAGTACAGTAGTGAAGCAAGGCCCTGTGGCGCAGTTGGTTAGCGCGTCGCCCTGTCACGGCGAAGGTCGCGGGTTCGAGTCCCGTCAGGGTCGCAAGATCGTTCGGCTCCTCGCCGGCGTTCCCGGCCAGGTAGCTCAGTTGGTACGAGCGTCCGCCTGAAAAGCGGAAGGTCGCCGGTTCGACCCCGGCCCTGGCCACACCTCAAAGAAGCCGTCTTGACTCCGGTCAAGGCGGCTTTCTTGTGTCTGGGGCCGATCGTGGCCGTGGCCGTTGTTGGCCGTCGCTAGTTGCACGTGTGGTGCACGGCGGGAGGGTGGCGCTAGGCCGAACGAGTGAACCCCGAGCACCCGTGTCCGGACCGGAGAGCCGGCCCCGACCACCCGGCGAACGGCAGCCCACCCGGGGCCGCCGCCCACACGCCGGGAGCCGGGCCATGCGTTACCTCCTCACCCTGCACATGAACCCCGCCCTCTGGGGCACCCTCACCGATGACCAGAAGAACGCCGTCTACGAAGGACACGGGGACTTCATCAAGCTCGTCACCGAGACCGGCGAAATGGTCGAGACCAAGGCACTCGCCGAGCCCGCCACCACCAAGACCGTCCAGGTCAAGGACGGCGTGGCGCACACCAAGACCGGCGGCTACGTCGAGTCCGAGGCCTTCCTCTGCGGCTACTACGTCGTCGACGTCGAAAGCGAAGACCGGGCCGTCGAGCTGGCCGCGAAGATCCCGGACGCCCAGTACACCGCCGTCGAGGTTCGGCAGGTCGTCCACGAAGGATGACGAACCGGTCCACCATGGACCCATGACCACCGAAGGGGAATGGGGCATCGGCGCCGTCGACCTCGACGCCTACCTCGCGCGCGTCGGGCAGCCTCGGCAGGCGCCGTCCGCGGCCGCGCTCAGCGAACTCATGCGGGCCCACGTCGATGCCATCCCGTTCGAGAACGTCGACGTCGTTCTCGGGCAGCACCAAGGGATATCGCTCGACGTCGTGAGCGCGAAACTCGTCGGGCGGCGGCGAGGCGGCTACTGCTACGAACAGAGTGGCCTCTTCGCTGCCGTCCTCGAACAGCTCGGGTACCCCGTGCACCGGCTCTCCGCGCGCGTCCAACCGCGGCGGCCCGGGCCCTACACGCACATGACCCTCGTCGTCGACGTCGACGGCGAGCAGTTCCTCGCCGACGTCGGGTTCGGAGCCGGGATCCTCGCGCCCATGCCGCTCGTCGACGGCCACGAGGTCGACCAAGCCGGGTGGCCGCACCGCATCCGGCGCAACGGCGAGTGGTGGACGCTGCAGAAGGGCGACGAGGACCTCCTCGAATTCCGCCTCAACGAGATGCACCCCATCGACTACGAGGTCTACCACCACTACACGTCCACGCACCCGAAGTCGCCGTTCACCGGGCGGCTGGTCGTCATGCGGATCGAGCCCGGCCTCGGCCGCAAGCTGCTCGGCCGCGAACTCACCGTCGAAAACCCCGATGGCCACAGCGAAACCACCACCATCACGCCCGACGAACTCGACCCGGCCCTCAAGGACCTCGGCATCGAACTGACGGCGGACGAACTGGAGCGGCTGAAGCGGGTCTACTGACCGAACAGCTCGGCCGCCGGCACCGGGCGGCCGAGGTGGTAGCCCTGCGCCTGGTCGCAGCCGAGCGCGCGGAGCAGCTCCACCTGCTCCGCCGACTCGACGCCCTCGGCGATCACCGTCAGGTCCACCGCGTGGGCCATCGCGATGATGCTCGTGACGATCGCCTCCGCGTCCCGGGACTCGGCGATCCCCGTGATGAACGAGCGGTCGATCTTCAGCGTGTCCAACGTCAGCCGGCGCAGCTGGGCAAGCGACGAATAGCCCGTGCCGAAGTCGTCGATCGCCAGCAGCACGCCCAGGGACCGCAGGGCCGCCAGCACTTCGCCGGCCGCTTCCTGGTCGCGCATCAACGCGCTTTCGGTGACCTCCAGGCACAGCGCGCCGGCCGGCATGCCGGTGGCCGCCAGCGCGTCCTGGACCGCCGGCACCAGGTGCGGGTCGTCGAGCTGGCGGGTCGACAAATTGACCTTCAACGTCAGGTCCAGACCTTGGCGAGCGCGCCGCGAAGCGAGTTCGCGGGTCGTCGCGCGCAGCATCTCCTTGCCGATCACGTTGATCAGGTCGCTCTCCTCGGCGAGCGGGATGAACTCCGCCGGCGAAATCGGGCCCTGCCGGGGGTGCGTCCACCGCAGCAGCGCCTCCACCGCGACCATCTCGCCGGTCCGCAGGTCGACGACCGGCTGGTAAGCGGGCCAGAGCTGGCCGTCGTGGACCGCGTCGCGCAGGTCCTGCTCCATCCGCAGCCGCCGCTGCATCCGCTCGCGCAGGCCGGCGTCGAAGAAGTGGTGGCGCCCGCGGCCGAGCGTTTTCGCCTGGTACATCGCGATGTCCGCGTCGCGCAGCAGGTCCTCCGCGCTGCGGCGGTCGTCGCGGCCGACGAGCACGACGCCGATGCTCGCGTCGAGGTGCAGCTGCCGGCCGAGGACGCCGAGCGGCTCGGCCAGCGCGGCCCGCAGGTGCTCGGCCAGCGCCCGGACCTCGCCCGGATCGGTGACTTCCGCGGTGACGACGACGAACTCGTCGCCGCCCAGCCGGCCGACCAGGTCGTCGCGGCCGGAGCTGCGGCGCAGGCGTTCCCCGACGATCCGCAGCACCTGGTCGCCCACCGAGTGCCCGAGCGAGTCGTTGATGACCTTGAACTTGTCCAGGTCGAGGAACAGCACGGTGACCGCGCCGCGCTCGCGGACGTCGAGCCGGCCGAGCACCAGGGTCCGGTTCGCCAGCCGGGTCAGCGGGTCGTGGGTGGCGTCGTGCGCGAGCTGCGCGCTGATCGCGCGGGTCTCGGTGATGTCGGTGAACGACGTGACCACGGCCATCGCCGCCGGGTCGTCCGGGGCGAGCAGCCGGGAGGTCAGCGACACCCAGACGTCGCGGCCGTCCGGCCGCCGCAGGCGCACGACAAGGCCGTTGTGCGTGACGCCGGTCCGCCGCGTCTGCACCGACGGCATCTCGTCCGGCGGGATCCACCGCCCGGACTCGGTGAACAGCGTCAGCGTGTGGCACGGGACGCCGAGCAGGTCGGCTTCGGCGACACCCAGGATCCGGCAGGCCGCCGGGTTCGCCGCTTCGATCAGCCCGCCCGGGCCCATCACCAGCACGCCTTCGTCGAGGGAGGCGACCACCGTGCGGTAGTTCTGCTCGGCCCGCCGCCGCGCGGTTTCGTCGGCGCAGACGAGCACGTACCCGTCGTTCATTTCAGCTGCCGAGACGCGGACGGCCAGGGGTGCCCCGTCCCGCCGCCGGTGCACCGCCTCCGCGACACCGCCGCCGCGCCGGATCTCCGGCAGGTCGAGCGACGCGCCGACGAGCTCGCTCGCCCGCCGCCCGACGGCCTCCGCCGCGGTCCAGCCGTACACCGCCTCGGCGGCCGGGTTCCAGCTGGTCACCACGCCTTCGCCGGTGGTCGCGATCAGTGCGTCGCTGACGTGCGAGACCAGCGCGGCCTGGTAGCGGAGGGCGTCGGCGGCCGCCTTCTTCGCCGTGATGTCCCGCATGACGACCTGGTAGGCGCCTTCGCCGAGGCGCACCACCACCGTCTCGACGGCGAACTTGCTGCCGTCCAGCCGCGACATCAGCGCTTCGACGGGCTCGCTCGCCTGCCCCGGCTCGGTCAGCCGGGCGAGCTCGCCGGTCACCGCGGCCCGCGCGTCCTCGGCGACGAAGTCGGTGAACCGGCGCCCGATGACCTCGTCGGCGGACCGCGCGGCGAGTGCATCGAGGGCGGCGCGGTTGGCGTAGGTGAGGACGCCGTGCTCGTGGACGCAGATCGCGTCCGGACTCAGCTCCACCAGTTCGGCGAGCGAGTCGGCCTGCATGTGCGTCCGTCCCCCGTGAAGTCGGCGTGTGGCCCGTCGATTACACCACCGACTCCCGCCCCTGCCTACCCGGCGGAATCCGGGCTCGGCCTGGGGATGCGCGCCCGCAGCCACGGCCCGCACACCAGCAGCCCGAAGTGCGCGGCGAACGCGTGGCCGAGCAGCGTGACGATCGAGTCGAGGCTCACCGGGTCGTCGCTCAGCCAGATCGCCGCGATGAACGCCTCCACCGCGGCCAGCGCAAGCAGGCGCGCTCGCCCGCGCAGCAGGAACACGAGCGCGCCGGCGGTGGTGAAGAAGCCGTAGCTGACCCCGATGTCGAGCCAGTGCCCGGCCGAGCCCGGCAGCACGTGCGCACTGATCAGGGCCATCACCGGCAGTTCGGTGACGAGCGTGGCCACGATGTGGCCGGAGAAGAACACCAGCGCCGTGCGGCGGGCGCCGAACCGGCGTTCGAGCGGCGCCACGGCGACCGCGAAGATCAGGACATACGGCAGCCAGCTTTCGCCGGGCAGCCAGAACGCGCTGCTCAGCAGCGAAGTCAGCGGCCGGCGCCACAGGTTGTGGGCGTCGGTGCTGGACAGCCGGAGCAGCCGGTCGGTCAGCGCCGGGTCGGCGAACTCGAGCAGCAGCGTCGTGCCCAGCAGGACGACCAGGTAGCCGAAGGCGAACGGCGTCGTCCTCGGGTTCGGGACGTACCGGAGCAACGCCCACGGGCTGCGGCGCGCGACGGCGATCGAGGGGACCGGCCGTTCCGCTTTCAGCAGCATGGACCGAGCTTCGGTGGTCATGCTGGGAGTATCACGAGCGTCAGCTTAGAAAACGCTGTGGATGTCACTCACCGTCGAAACTCGCATTACGTGACGAATTTTTGCCGGTGTTTCACCCGTTCGGGGGGCTTTTACGGTAAGAATACGGCCACGATGTCGGCCGAAAGGCCTCTCGGGAAGGTCTGTCGGGGTGAACGACGAGGTATCGGTCGCCGAGCTGCTCGTGCGCGAGGGCTGGGGCGACCGTCCGGGACCCGGCCAGTCACGCTGGCGGGTGGTCGCGGTGATGCTCGCCGTCATCGTGGGCTGCGGCGCGGCCGCGGCGCTGGTCGCCTTCAGCGGCAAGGAACGCCAGGACGCGTCCCCGGTCGACCAGATCCAGGTCATCCCGTTCCCGCAGCGCACCACCGGGCTGGGCGGCGCCGACCAGGCCACGGACTCGCCGCCGGACGGTGGGATCGGCGGCGGCACCGGCGGCGACGTCGTCACGGCGTCGAACGAGCACCGGGGCACCGTCACCGAGGTCCCGGGCCGCGACCCGGCCACCGAGCCCGGCAGCACCGGAACCGCGACACCGACCGCCACGCCGTCCGGCGCCGGCCCCACGACCTCCGGCACCGCGACGACGACACCGCCGGGCAACCCGCCGCCGTCCGGTGGTCACCCGCCGGCCCCGACCACCACGCCGCGGTCCGAACCGTCGTGCATCCTGGGGATCATCTGCTGGTGATCAGGCCAGCTGCTCGGCGAGGTCGCTGAAGTCCGCGGTGTTCCAGCGCTCCGGACGCATCACGATGGCAATGTTCTGCCCGTGCGTTCCGTCGGTCGCGTCGGTGTAGGCCTCGCTCACGCCCGGCGGCAGGTAGCGGGCCGCCATCCCGTGCCGCTCGGCCTTCGTCATCGGCCACGACTTCACCACCGGGCCCTCGACCGAGACGTACTTGTAGACGCCGTCCTGTTGCTGGACGCACAGAGCGAACCGGCCGGCCGCCTCGATCAGCCGGGCCTTCCGCGAGCCGGGTGACGTCATCACGACGACGTCGCCACCCGGCTCGTAGCGGTACCAGATCGGCGTGGTCAGCGGCGCCCGCCCGGGCTCGGCCGCGACGCTGAGCACGCCGACCTGCGGCTCGGCGAGGAACGCTTCGCGCTCGTCCTTGGTCATCTTGAGGGCCATCAGTTCTCCTTAAGGCCATCTTGTTTGCCTTAAGGTTAACGCGCTGAAGCAGCTAAAGCAATTCAGTTTGCCTTAAGGTGGGCGGCCTGGACCATCGCGCGGTAGACGTCGGTGTTGTCGAGAGTCCGGCCGAGCGCCCCGGCTCCCGGCCCGCTCGCTGTCACCGGGGTGTCCGCGCCGGTGTGGTCGCCGGACGTCCAGTCCACCTTGAACCGCAGGGCCGAGCCCGGCACCGGGAACGGCCCGTCCTCGTCGCCTTCGTTCGGCCCGTCGGCGTTCTCGACGCTCAGGCCGCCGGTCTCGTGGTCGCCGCCGACGATCACCAGCGTGTCCGGGTGGGTGCGGACGAACCGCAGCACCTCGGCGACCGTGGCGTCGAGCGCCCGGCCCGCGTCGATCACCGCGTGCGCGTTGTTCTCGTGCGACATTCCGTCGATGCCCTCTTCTTCGAGGAAGAGGAAGAACCCGCGCGGGTTGGCCGACAGCGTGTCCAGGGCCTTCTTCGTCATCTGGACCAGCGGGACGCTGGGCGCGTACTTGCCGACGCCGTCCGGGCCGTAGTCGACCATGTCCTCGTTGGCGAACAGGCCGAGGATCCGTGACGAGCGCGTCCGCTGCAGCTCCTGGGCGTTGCGGACGTAGGTGTAGCCGGTGCGCTGGGCCTGTGTGACGAGGTTCCCGTACGGGCTCCGGCTCTCCTCGCCGGGCTTGTCGGGCCAGGCGCCGGGTTCGCCCTTCGGGAGCCACCAGTCCTCGCCGCCGCCGAGCAGGACGTCGGGCCGGCTGTCGGCGACGTACTGCCGGGCGATGTCGCTCTGGGCGTCGCGGCTGGGCACGTGCGCGGCGAACGCGGCCGGGGAAGCGCCCGTGACTTGCGCGGTGGTGACCAGGCCGGTCGACTTGCCCGCGCGCTTCGCCTGCTCCAGCACGGTCTGCAGGGGACGACCGTCCGTGTCGACGCCGACCGCGCCGTTGCGGGTCTTGTGCCCGGTCGCCAGCGCCGTGGCCGCCGCGGCGGAGTCGGTGACGACCTCGTCCGGGTCGGCCGGGTCGGTGTGCACCAGCCCGGTGACCGGCAGCCGGTTCATCGCGAGGTCGCCGTGCCTGCCGAGGGTGGCCAGCCGGATCAGCTCGCGCTGGCCGGGGCCCATGCCGTCGCCCTGGATGTAGACGATGTTGCGCGCGGGGGCCGCGGCCGGCTCGGCCGCCGACGCCGTCACCCCGCTGCCGAACAGGACCACTGCCGCCACGAGCACTCCGGACCGCATCGCGCCTCCCAGGCTAATAGTTAGGAAACTTTCCTAACATAAGGCGCCGGTAGAGGCGAGGTCGTGACTCTAGGATGGGCGGATGACCCGACCCGGCGGCCGCAGTGCCCGCGTTCGCGACGCCGTGCACGTCGCCGTCGTCGAGCTGCTCGCCGCCGGCGAGATCGACGCGGCCATCCCGAAGATCGCCGAGCGGGCGGGCGTCAACCCGACCAGCATCTACCGGCGCTGGGGCAGCCGGGAGGCGCTGCTGCTCGACGCGGCGGTGACGCGCCTGCGGGCGACGTCACCGATCCCGGACACCGGTTCGCTGCGCGGTGACCTGCTCGGCTGGGCCGAGGGCGTCGAACGCGCGATGCGCGACCGGCACGGCCAGATCCTGCTCCGCGCGCTCGTCGCGACCCTGCGCCCGGACGAGAAGCCGCTCGAACACCTCCGTGCCCGCGGCGAAGACCTGCAGGCCACCCTCGACCGGGCCGCGGCCCGCGGGGAGCCGGTGCCGTCGGTCGACGAGGTGCTCGACTACGTCCTGGCCCCGCTCTAC
Organism: Amycolatopsis sp. NPDC004772; assembly: GCF_053601215.1. NCBI lineage: Bacteria > Bacillati > Actinomycetota > Actinomycetes > Pseudonocardiales > Pseudonocardiaceae > Amycolatopsis > Amycolatopsis sp. NPDC004772. The sequence goes on along the minus strand of NZ_JBSGBK010000038.1, from coordinate 24,091 downwards.
CTGCGCGTGTTGTTCCGGCGCCCGGTCGAGCCGGGCACCGGGGCCGAGCTCGTCGGCCGGCTGCTCAGGGCGCGTTGAGCAGGTCCGGCTCCGCGCGGCGGCCGAGGTGGTTGAACAGCAGGTTCAGCGCGAACGCGAGCACCGCCGCCAGGGTGATCGAGCTGCCGCAGATCGTCTGCAGCCAGGCCGGGAAGTGCTTGAAGAAGTCCGGCACGAACGCCGGCAGCAGGCCGACGCCGAGGGCCACCGCGACGATGAACGTGTTGTGGTTGCCGGAGAACTCGACCGTGCGGAGGTTCTGGGCCCCGACCGCGGCGACCATCGCGAACATCACGACCGCGACCCCGCCGACCACCGGTTCCGGGATGGCCGCGATGAACGCGCCGACCTTCGGCACCAGACCCATCAGCACCAGGATCCCGCCGGTCACCGCGACCACCCAGCGGCTGCGCACACCGGTCATCCGCACCAGGCCGACGTTCTGCGCGAACGCCGTGTCGGGAAAGGAGTTCATCACCCCGCCGAGCACGGCCGACACGCCGTCGGTGGCCAGGCCCCGCGCGAGGTCGGCGTCGGTGGGCGGGCGCCCGGTGAGCTCGCCGACGGCGATCATGTCGGCCGTCGACTCGGTGAACGTCACCAGCATGACCACGCACATCGAGAGGATCGCCGCGACCGGGAACGTCGGCGCGCCGAAGTGGAACGGCGCCGTGAGCCCGAACCAGCCGGCCGCGCGCAGGCCGTCCCAGTGCACCAGCCCCATCGGGATCGCGGCGACCAGCCCGATGGCCAGCGCGAGCAGCGGCCCGATCTGGTTGGCGAACCCGCGCAGCACGCGGGTGAACAGCACGAGCAGCGCGAGCACGCCGAACGCCAGCCCGAGGTGCGACGGCGCCGCGTAGTCCGCCGACGTGCTGTCGTGGCCGGCGATCATCGCCGCGCCGGGGCCGAGCAGCGAAACGCCGATGACCAGCAGCAGCGTCCCGGTGACCAGTGGCGGGAAGAACCGGATCAGCTTCGCGAACGGCCGCGCGATGAGCAGCCCGAACACGCCGGAGGCGAGCATCGCGCCGTAGACCGCGGGCAGGCCGTACTGGGACGCGATCAGGATCATCGGGTTGACGACGGTGAACGTCGCGCCCGCCACCACCGGCAGCCGGATGCCGAGCAGCTTCCCGATGCCGACGGCCTGGATGAGCGTGGCGATGCCGGCGACCAGCAGGTCGGCGTTGACCAGCAGCCCGATCGTCGCCGGGTCGAGCTCGAGCGCGCTGCCGACGATCAGCGGCACCGCGACCGAGCCGGCGTACATGATCGACATGTGCTGGAGGCCGAGGAGGGCGAGCCGCCCGGCGGGCAGGCCCCGGTCGACCGGGTGGACCGCGGATTCCGTCATGAGCGGACGGTAGCAAGCCGCGGGCGTGATGATCATGGTTCGGGGGGCGGCGCAACGGCCGGGAATGTGTGACCATCGGTGCATGACTTCGGGTGGCATTTCCCAGGTGGGCCCGCCGTTTCGCGCCGATCACGTGGGGAGCCTGCTGCGGCCCCCGGTGCTGCGCGACGCGCGAAGGCGGCACGAAAGCGGTGAGATCGGCGCGGAACAGCTCCGCGCGGTCGAGGACGACGCGATCCGCGACGTGATCAAGATGCAACGGGCGGCCGGGCTGAGTTCGGCCACCGACGGCGAGTTCCGGCGCGGCTCGTGGCACATGGACTTCATCTACGCGCTCGGCGGCATCTCCAAGAGCGACCAGCGGCTGCACGTCAAGTTCCACAACCTGGCGGGCGACCTCGAGTTCAGCCCGCCGGGGCTGCAGGTCGACGGCAAGGTGCGGCTCGACGAGCCGATCTTCGCCGACCATTTCCGGTTCCTCCAGTCCCATGTGGACCCGGGCGTGACGCCGAAGCTGACCATCCCGTCGCCGAGCATGGTCTACTACCGCGGCGGCCGGGCCGCGGTCAGCGAGACCGTTTACCCCGACCTCGAGGAGTTCTTCGCCGACCTCAGCGCGGCCTACCGGCAGCAGGTCACCGCGGTGCACGGCCTCGGCTGCCGGTACCTGCAGCTCGACGACACGAGCCTCGCCTACCTGAACGACCCGGCGCAGCGGGAGCTGGTCGCGCGGATGGGCGGCGACCCGGACACCCAGCACCTGCGCAACATCGCGACGATGAACGCGGCCCTCGAAGGCCGTCCCGAAGATCTCACCGTGACGACCCACCTGTGCCGCGGCAACTTCCGCTCGTCGTGGGCGGCCGAGGGCAGCTACGAGTTCGTCGCCGAAGCGCTGTTCGGCGAGCTGGCCGTCGACGGCTTCTTCCTGGAGTACGACGACGAACGCTCCGGCGGCTTCGAGCCGCTGCGGTTCGTGCCGAAGGACAAGAAGGTGGTGCTCGGCCTGGTCACCACCAAGCGGCCGGAGCTGGAGGACCCGGACGTCCTGGTGCGGCGGATCGAGGAGGCGTCGCGGTACGTCGACGTCGACCGCCTCTGCCTGTCCCCGCAGTGCGGTTTTTCCTCGACGGAGGAGGGCAACGACCTGACCGCGGACGACCAGCTGCGCAAACTGGAGCTGATCGTCGCGACGGCCGACCGCGTCTGGGGCGTTCACTGATGATCACCTGCGTCGTCGACTACGTCATCGACCCGGCGAAGCTCCCCGACTTCGAGCGGTTCGCCGCCGCGTGGATGCGGCTGGTGCAGCGGGAAGGCGGCATCCACCACGGCTACTTCCTGCCGTCGGAGGGCGCGAGCGACGAAGCCCGGGCGTTGTTCAGCTTCGAAAGTCTGGCGGCGTACGAGCGGTATCGCGGGCTGTTCGGCGTGGACCCCGAGTTCATCGAAGCCGACAAGATCCGCGACGAGAGCGGGTGCGTGGTCCGCTACCGGCGCACGTTCATGCGCCCGCTGCTGCCGGACGACGAACCGGACGACGAACCGGACGACGAAGAAGTGTGAGGCACCGCGCGCAGCGGCCGCCGTCGGTGGTGGATCGGGTCCTGGACCTCTTGGGCGCGTTCACCGCCGAACGGCCGCGGCTGACGCTGTCCGAACTCAGCCGCCGCGCCGGGTTGCCGCTGTCGACCACGCACCGGCTCGCCGGTGAGCTCACCCGGCGCGGTGCCCTTCTGCGCGACGAAACCGGCGCCTACCGCGTCGGGCTGTGGCTGTGGGAAGTCGCCTCCCTCGCCCCGCACGGCGCGGAGCTGCGGGAGAGCGCGATGCCGTTCCTGGAGGACCTTTACGAAGCCACGCACCAGAACGTGCAGCTCGCCGTGCTCGACGGGCCCGAGGTCGTCTACGTCGAGCGGATCTCCGGACGCGGTGCCGTCAACGTCGTGACCCGCGTCGGCGGACGGCTGCCCGCGCACGCCACCGGCGTCGGCCAGGTCCTGCTCGCGTACGCCTCCGCCGACGCACAGGAAGAAGTTTTGGCCGGTCCGCTCAAGACGTTCACGCCCAAGACGATCGGCTCGCCCGCGCACCTGCGGCGGGTCCTGGCCGGCGTCCGGCGCGACGGCTACGCCATCAGCGACGGCCAGATCGAGCTCATCGCCCTGTCGGTGGCCGCCCCGGTCCGGGACGCCACCGACGAGGTCGTCGCGGCGATCTCGGTGGTCGTCCCGGCCGAGGGGACCGATCCGCGGACGCTCGTCCCGGCGGTGCGGGCCGCCGCGCGGGGAATCTCGCGGGTGCTCGGCGCGCCGCGGCCGGGCGGGGAACCACGCCTCGACTGACCGGGGCCCGGTGTGGTCGGATGAGATCGAGGGCTGCCGGATGGGGTGAGGAGAAGGAATGGCCACCGTGCTCGTCGTCGGTGCTGGTCAGAGCGGGTTCCAGGCCGTGGCTTCGCTGCGGGACCGGGGTTTCGAAGGCCGGGTCGTGCTGGTCGGGGACGAGCCGGGCGTGCCGTACCAGCGGCCGCCGCTGTCGAAGGCCTACCTCGCCGGGACGGCCGGGCTCGAACAGCTGCACCTGCGCGGCGAGGACTTCTTCGCCGAGAAGGACATCGAGCTGGTTTCCGGCCGGGTCGCGGAAATCGACCGCGCGGCGGCGAAGGTCCGGCTCGAAGACGGCCGCGAGCTCGGCTACGACTTCCTGGTGCTGGCCACCGGCGCCCGCAACCGGACGCTGCCGGTGCCCGGCGCGGACCTGCCGGGCGTGCTGACCCTGCGCACCCGCGACGACGCCGACCGGCTCCGCGCATCCCTCGAAGGGGCCGAACACGTCGTCGTGGCCGGCGGCGGGTTCATCGGCCTGGAGTTCGCCTCGCACGCCGGGCGCCCGGTGACGATCGTCGAGATGCAGGACAGGCTGCTCAACCGCGTCGCGACACCGGAGATCTCCGCCTACTTCGCCGACTTGCACCGCACCGCCGGGCACACGGTGCTGCTCGGCCAGGGGGTCGCGGCCCTGCACGGCGACTCGCGGGTGCGGGAAGCCGAGCTGACCGACGGCACCCGGCTGCCCGCCGACCTGGTCGTCGTCGCCGTCGGGGTGGTCCCCGACACCGCGCTCGCTGAGGCCGCCGGGCTGCCGGTGCGCAACGGCGTCGTCGTCGACGCGCACCTGAGGACGGCGGACGAGCGGATCTTCGCCATCGGCGACTGCGCCAACTTCCCGTGCGTCCAGGCCGGCGCCGAAACCCGCCTGGAGTCGGTGCAGAACGCCGTCGACCAGGCCCGCTGCGTGGCCGCGGCGATCACCGGCGCCGAGGAGCCGTACGCCAGCCTGCCGTGGTTCTGGACCGACCAGGCGGGCGCCAAGCTGCAGATCGCCGGCCTCCTCGCGGGCGCCGACCGGACGGTGGTCGCGGGCGACCCGGCCGAGGGCAAGTTCTCCGTGCTCTCCTTCCGCGACGACGTCCTGATCGCCGTGGAGTCGGTGAACAAGCCGGCCGACCACATCGCCGCACGCCGCCTGTTCACCGCCGAGCCGAAGCCCGCGTACGCGGACCTCGAAACGAGCGAATTCGATCTGAAGGCCCACCTGAAGGCAGCGTCAACGCGCGGTTGACGCAAGGAGATCGTCAACCTACAGTTGACGGCATGACCCTGCCCTTCAGCGTCAAACTCGACGACCTCATCAACGCCATCAAGAGCAACCACGACCACGACACCCTGGCCCAGCTGACCGACGCGGTCTACCTGGGCCAGCACCTCGGCGAGGTGGCCGACCACCTGATCGGCCACTTCGTCGACCAGGCCCGGCGATCGGGAGCGTCCTGGACCGAGATCGGCGCCAGCATGGGCGTGACGAAACAGGCCGCCCAGAAGCGGTTCGTGCCGAAGGTGGACCCCGGTGGCGACCTGAGCGGGAACATCGAGCGCGTCTACGGCCGCTACACCGACCGCGCGCGGCACGTCGTCGTCGAGGCCCAGAAGGCCGCCGTCGACCACGCCAGCCCGGAGATCGACACCGTGCACATCGTGCTGGGGCTGCTGACCGAGCCCGCCGCGCTGGCGGCCGGGGCGATCCTGGCCCAGGGCGTCCAGCTGGACGCCGTCCGCGAAGCCGCCGAAGCGCGGCTGCCCGAGCCGGTCGACCCGGTGCCGAACGTGGTCCCGTTCTCCGCCGCCGCCAAGAAGACCCTCGAGCTGACCATGCGCGAAGGCCTGCGGCTCGGGCACAACTACATCGGCACCGAGCACATGCTGCTGGCCCTGCTGGAACAGGGCGAAAGCAGCGGCTTCGATGTGCTCGACGGCCTGGGCGTCAAGAAGGACAAGGCCGAGGCGAAGATCGTGGAGGTGCTGGCGGAACTTCTCGCCGCCCGGGGGCAGTGAGGCTCCTGCTGGCCGCCGCGCTGCTCGCGGTGGTCCTGGTGACGCTGCTCTGACCGGGCGGGACCAGGGGGTCTTCCCGGTCAGAGCAGCGGCCGGTCAGGCTTCGGACTCCGGGCGGCCGTCGGCGGCCCAGGCCGTGTGGAACGACCCTTCGCGGTCCACCCGGCGGTAGGTGTGGGCCCCGAAGAAGTCCCGCTGGCCCTGGACCAGCGCGGCCGGCAGCCGGTCCGCGCGGAGGCCGTCGTAGTAGGCCAGGGCCGTCGAGAAGCCCGGCGTCGGGATGCCGAGCTTGACCGCCGTCGAGATCACCGAGCGCCACGAGTCCTGCGCGTCCTCGACCGCCTTGCGGAAGCCGCCCGACGTCAGCAGCGTCGGCAGTTCCGGCTCGTCGGCGTAGGCCGCGGTGATGTCGTTGAGGAACTTCGCGCGGATGATGCAGCCGCCGCGCCAGATCGAGGCGACCTTGCCGAGGTCGATGTCCCAGCCGTACTCGGTCGCGCCGGCCTGGATCTGGTTGAAGCCCTGCGCGTACGCGACCACCTTCGACGCGTACAGCGCCTGCTCGACGTCGTCGGCGAAGCGCTCCAGCGCGGAACCCGACAGCGGTGCCGCCGACGGGCCGCCGAGCCCGCGAGCCGCCGCGCGCAGCGACTTGGACCCGGACAGCGAACGCGCGAAGACGGCCTCGGCGATGCCCGAGATCGGAACACCCAGGTCGAGGCCGATCTGCACGGTCCAGCGGCCGGTGCCCTTCTGCTCGGCGGCGTCCTCGACGACGTCGACGAACGGCTTGCCGGACGCGGCGTCGACGTGGGCCAGCACGTCGGCGGTGATCTCGATCAGGTAGGAGTCGAGCCGCCCGGTGTTCCAGGTGCGGAACACCTCGGCGATCTCGGCCGGCGCGTAGCCGCCCGCGTGCCGGAGCAGGTCGAACGACTCCGCGATCAGCTGCATGTCGGCGTACTCGATGCCGTTGTGCACCATCTTGACGAAGTGGCCGGCGCCGTCCGCGCCGATGTGCGTGCAGCACGGCTCGCCGTCGACCTTCGCCGAGATGTCCTCGAACAGCGGGCCGAGCGACTCGTACGACTCCTTCGAGCCGCCGGGCATGATGCTCGGCCCGTGCAGCGCGCCTTCCTCGCCGCCGGAGACGCCGCTGCCGACGAAGTGCAGGCCACGCTCGCGCAGCGCCTTCTCGCGGCGGCGCGTGTCGGCGAAGTGCGCGTTGCCGGCGTCGATGATGACGTCGCCCTCTTCGAGCAGCGGCGCGAACTCCTCGATGACGGCGTCGGTCGGGCCGCCCGCCTTGACCATGATCACGACCTGCCGCGGCCGCTCCAGCGCGTCGACGAACTCCTGCGCGGAGTACGCCGGGATGAAGTCGCCCTCGTCGCCGAACTGGTCCACCAGCGCGCGGGTCCGCTCCTCGGACCGGTTGTGCAGGGCCACCGTGTGGCCGTGCCGGGCCAGGTTGCGGGCCAGGTTGCGGCCCATGACCGCCAGGCCGGTGACCCCGATGCTCGCCTTCTTGCTCATCCGAATCCTTCCGAAGAACTCTCTCGATTCAGACCCTAGTCCGATCGAGGCCTCAAGGAAGGCCACGGAGGAGCAGCTCACCTAGTTCAGGAGAAGCAGCGGATCGGTCCCTTGTTGAAGGCGAGCATGTCGGTGATCGCCGCCACGAGGTCGATGTCCGCGCCCCACTCGGCGCCGTCGAGCTCGGCGTACGCGCGATGCAGGTTCCCCGGCAGCCGCTCCTGTTCGCTGAGTGACGCGAAGTCACCCAGATCGGTCTCCTTGGCCAGCTCCAGCGGGGACAGCCCGGCCGCCTTCCCGCGCTCGGCCGTCTTCTGGACGAAGGCCAGGTATGCGTCCACTTTGTCCACTACGTCCAGTCCGCACGGGCCGCCGTGACCCGGCAGGATCACCTCCGGGTCGAGCTCGCGGATCACGTCGAGGCCCTGGCGCCACCCGGCCACCGAGCCCATCAGCGCGAACGGGCTGCCGCCGTGGAACACCAGGTCACCGGCGTAGAGGACGCGCTGCGCCGGCAGCCAGACCAGGACGTCGTTGGTCGTGTGGGCCGCGTGCCCGGGGTGGATCAGCTGGATCTCGACGTCGCCGGCGTAGAGGGTGAGCCGGTCGTCGAAGACGATCTCCGGCGGTCGCGGCTCCAGCTCGCCCCAGTCGCTGCCGACGAAGATGCCCTCGAACTTCTGGATGCCCTCGGCGACCAGCAGCTCGCGCGTCTTGCGGTGGCCGACCACGGCCGCGCCGGTCACGAGGTAGTTGCCGTTGGTGTGGTCGCCGTGGTGGTGGGTGTTCACCAGCGTCGTCACCGGGCTGCCGGTGGTCTGCTCCACCGCCGCGAGCAGCGCGCGCGTGCGGCGCTCGGTCGAGCAGGTGTCGATGAGCACGGTGTGGTCGCCGGCGTCGACGAACCCGCAGTTGTTGATGTACCAGGAGCCGTCCGGCTGGACGTAGCCATGGACCCGGTCGGCCAGCCGGGTGACGGCGGCGGCGGAGGGCGAGCGATCGGTCACGGCGCCCACTATGCCCCAGGGCAGGCTCCGCCGGTTGGCCGAATAATTCGGAATTTCACTGGTCCAGGAGAGTGATACCGCAGGTGACTGGCATTCTGCGGCGTTTCCTGGAACGCTGCGCGGTGTCATCATCGAGATCCGCAAGGTGAAGCACTAACCTGGGTGGGTTCGATAGTTCGCGCGCGACGGCGACCGGGAGGCCGCCGTCGCTTGGTAGTGGTCCGGGAGAGCAGGGCGATGGCCAGCACCGTCACCTCGCGCCGGAAGCAGCTCGGGAACGAGCTCCGGCATGCCCGCACCGCGGCGCGGATGACACAGCAGCAGGTCGCCGAGGTCCTCGGCTGCACCCAGGGCAAGGTCAACAAGATCGAGTCCGGTGCCGTCGGGGTGAAGCTCGGGGATGTGCGATCCATGCTGAACGCGTTCGGGATCAACGGCGAAGAGGCCGACACGCTGATGAACCTGGCGCGGGCCGCCGCCGGGCAGCGCGGCCACTGGTCCGGCTACCGCTCGGTGGTGCCGCACTGGTTCCGCACCTTCACCGACCTGGAACCCGCGGCCGCGGAGATTCTCACCTGGCACGGTGAGCGCATCCCGGGCCCGCTGCAGTCCGAGCACTACATGCTCAAGCAGTTCACCGAGGCCGGCGCGACGGACGTGACGTCGCTGGTCCGCAACCGCCTCGACCGCAAGGCGGTGTTCGAGCAGCAGCAGCCGCCCTACTACCGCTTCATCATCAGCGAAGGCGCGCTGCGCCGGGCGCCGGGCGGGTACGCGCCCGCGGTGATGCTCGACCAGGTCGAGCACCTGCTCTCGCTCGAGAAGCACCCGCGCGTCTACGTGCACGTACTGCCGTTCGGTGCGCGGCTGGCCGCGGTGCCCAACGACTTCACGATCATGCGGTTCCCGGACCGCACGCGCGACTTCGTCTACATCGAGCACTCCGCCGGCGGGCTCTACCTCGACGACGTCAAGGACTTCAACATCTTCGTCGACTCGTGGGACAGGCTGCGGGGAGCGGCGTTGGAGCGGCAGGAGACCCGGCAGTTCCTCAAGGAGCTCGCGGAGGGTTACCGCGCGCAGATGCAGCAGCTCCAATAGGGCGAACGGCCGCCTGAGGTATCCCGGCCGGTGAACAACTTTCGGTAGAGTCGGTCTGTTGCGCTGGATTCCCCCGGAAGTGGACATCGTGGACCCCGACTTCCTCCCCGACGTCATCGACCTCGACCGGCCGAACATCGCGCGCATCTACGACTGGGCCCTCGGCGGCACCGCGAACTGGGCGATCGACCGGCAGTTCGGCGAGCAGGCCGTGCAGGCGTTCCCGCTCGCGAAAGCGCTCGCCCGCAGCAACCGCGACTTCCTCGGCCGGGCCGTGCGCTACTGCCTTTCCGAGGGCATCACGCAGTTCCTCGACCTCGGCTCCGGCATCCCGACCGCGGGCAACGTGCACGAAGTGGCTGACGACCACGTCGACGACAGCCGGTGCGTGTACGTCGACAACGAGCCCGTGGCCGTCGCGCACGGGCGGATGCTCCTGGAAGAGGCCGGCGACCCCGAGCGCCACGCCGTGCTGCACGCCGACCTGCGGGACGCCGGCGAAGTCTGGGAAGCCGCGCTGGCCACCGGCGTGCTCGACGCCGACCGGCCGATCTGCCTGCTGACCGTGGCGGTGCTGCACTTCCTGCCGGACGTCACCGGTGTCCGCGAAGCCATCCGCGACTACCGGACGCTGCTGGCGCCCGGATCGGCGTACGTGCTTTCGCACGCGACCGAATCCGGCGTCGAAGGCGACGAGCTGGCGCAGATCCGGAAGCTCGTGAAGCTGTCCGAGCGGTCGAGTTCCCCCGCGGTTTCCCGGTCCCTCGACGAGATCGCCGCGTTCTTCGGTACCTTCGACGTCGTCGAGCCCGGGATCGTGCCTGTGGGAGAGTGGCGCCCGGAGCCCGGCGCCGCCACGGTCCCCCTCGCGAGCGTGGTCGGCGGTGTCGGCCGCAAGCCTGGAGGACGCAATGACTACGCAGGACCCCGAAGCCCCTGAAGGCGTGGACCTGGACCGGCCGAACGCGGCCCGCATCTACGACTGGTTCCTCGGCGGCGACGCCAACTGGGCCATCGACCGCCAGTTCGGCGAGCAGGCGGTCAAGACCTTCCCGATGATCAAGACCGTCGCGCGCGCCGGCCGCGACTTCCTCGGCCGCGGCGTGCGGTACCTGGCGCGCAACGGCGTCGACCAGTTCCTCGACCTCGGCTCCGGCGTCCCGACCGTCGGCAACGTCCACGAGGTCGCGACGGACGTGAACCCGGACGCCCGGTGCGTGTACGTCGACAACGAGCCGGTCGCGGTGGCCCACTCCCAGATCCTGCTGGAGCAGGAGGGTGTCGCGGGACGGCACGCGGTGCTGCAGGGCGACCTGCGCGACCCGGCCGACATCTGGAAGCGCGCGCTCGACACCGGCGTCCTCGACCCGAACCGCCCGATCGGCCTGATCATGGTCGGCGTCCTCTACTTCCTCGGCGCCGACGAGCCGGTGGCCCAGACCATCCGGAAGTACCTGTCGCTGCTGCCGTCCGGCTCCTACTTCCTGTCCTCGCACCTCACCGACGACGGCCTGCACGACATGGCCGACGCGGACAGCCGTGAGACGATCATGAAGCAGTACAACCAGTCGAGCACGCCGCTGCACCTGCGCAGCCGCGCGGAGTTCACGTCGTTCTTCGAGGGCCTGGAGCTGGTCGAGCCGGGCATCGTCTACCTGCCGGAGTGGCACCCGGAGGAGATCGAGTCCAAGGCCACGAAGAAGCTCGCGAACGACCCGGCGTTCGTCGGTCACCTCTGCGGCCTCGGCCGCAAGCCGTGACGGCGGCCGCCTACGACGCGATCGCCGGTCAGTACGCGGAATTCGCCGCCGAGGTCTGGGACAAGCACCCCCTGGAGCGGGCGGTGTGGACGGCGTTCGCGGATTCCGTCCGCGGGCGCGGCCCGGTCGCCGACCTCGGCTGCGGGCCCGGGCACCTGACGGCGCACTTGCGTTCGCTCGGCGTGGACGCGTTCGGCGTCGACCTGTCGCCGGCGATGATCGCGCTCGCCGAGACCGCCCACCCGGGCCTGCGGTTCGAAGTGGGCTCGATGGCGGCGCTGGACCTGCCGGACGCGTCGCTCGCCGGGATCCTGTCGTGGTACTCGCTGATCCACACGCCACCGGCGGAGGTCCCCGCGTACTTCGCCGAATTCGCCCGAATGTCGGCGTCCGGCGGTCACGTTCTGTTGGGGTGCTTCGAATCCGGCGGCGGTCCGCTGACGCCGTTCGACCACAAGGTGACGACGGCCTACAGCTGGCCGCTGGACGAACTGGCCGGGCTGGCGGCCGCGGCGGGCTTCACCGAGGTGGGCCGGGTGTACCGCGAGCCGGTGGCGGGGGAGCGGCCGATGCGGCACGGCGGTCTGCTGCTCCGGAAACCGTAGCCGGAGAAGGCAAGAGCCCCGGTTCCGCAGGAAACCGGGGCTCTTTCGCGGTGGTACGGCAGTTCAGGCGCGCGAGCCGATCCGGCCGCTCATCAGCGGCGTCAGGTCGATCGCGGCTTCCAGCGGGCGGGTCGTGCGGACCCCGTCGGCGTGGCGCCGCAGCGGGAGGTCCTGGTCGGTCGCCCACGTCGTGGTCTTGCGCAGCGGCGCCTGGATCAGGCTGAAGCCGAAGCGGTTCCGCAGCTCGTTCCCGATGCCCCGGCGGCCACGGTGTTCTTCGGCCTCGCGGCGGAACAGCGAGTTCACCCGGACGGCCATTCGTCTACACCCCCAGCTCTCGTCGCGGTGCTTCGGCGCCCCGGAGGGAAAGCGCTTCCGCTTCCGGAGTTCGGACCAGCCTGGTCACGGCCAGCGCGCCGGGTGGCGCACCTTCCTCGACGATCACGCTGTTCCTCCCCCATGAGGTCTTGCGGTGGCGTTGGCTTGGTTGGTTCCGGCTCTGGTCGTTCCGGCTGTTCGGCCCGCCTCGACGACCGCCCGCCGCGGGCAGGCAGTCATTCACCGACACCAGCGCCCCGGCCGATGCGATTAATCCTACTCCTGGAATAATCTTCATGTCGAGGCCGTACCCAGTTGATCACCCGCTTGGCCCTGTGGCTTGCTCCATTGAGACACTGAGTAGCCGGGAGCGGGTGCCTTCGACCAGGTCACGACCGCGCCGCCCATCGATCCTCGGAGGTACGACCCATGGCGGATTATCCGTCGTTCGCGGATTACGATCCGAACACGGCCGTGACCCTGTTCGAAGAGGCCGCCTGGGAGAAGTCGTTCGCCAGCGAGCCCAACGGCGGCAGCTGCGTCGAGGTCAACCTGGGCCGCGACGGCCTGATCGGCGTCCGGGACACCAAGCTCGCGACCAGCCCGGTCTTCGTGTTCGACACCGCCGAGTGGGAAGCGTTCCTGATCGCCGTCAAGGCCGGGCAGTTCGACCTGCCCGCCTGATCGCCCGTACCCCGGAAGACGAATGGTGAAGGCCCCCTTCCCCGCTCTCTACGGTGAAGGAGGCCTTCGCGGCCGTCCGAATACGTCCGGACACCCGATGTGAGGGGAATCTCACCCGATTGCCGGAAGCTCACCCCCGCGCAGCCGGCCGCGGGTCCGGCGCCAGGCCGCCACGACCAGTGCCACGAGCCCGATCAGCGGCAGCGTGCTGATCGCCCAGCTCACGCCCATCGGCGGCCCCGGCTGTTCCAGCACCGGCAACGCGCGCAGCTCGCCGGTGCCGGAACCGGCGGGGCCGTTGACGGTGAAGCGGAAGGTCCAGTCGCCCGGGCGCGGCATCGAGCGGACGTCGAGCCCCCACACCTCGAGTTTGCGCGGGTGCCGGACCAGCGGCTGCTTCCGGTTCTGGCCGCCTTCCGGGTTGAGCATGGTGAGCGTGCCGGACTTGCCCTCGATCCCGCCGTCGGGGATGAAGGTGAAGTCCAGGGACTGCATGGCCTTCAGCGGCCAGGTGCTGAACCCGACGGTCAGCCCGTACGGCCCGGCCTGTACCCGCTCGGTGTGCACGATGTTGACCGGCTCGTAGGCGTTCGCCGGCGCCGCGGTGGCGAAGAGCAGCCCCGCGACGGCGGCCAAGGACAAGAGTGCCCGCTTTATGGGGGTTCCGGGTGGCGGAGCCCCCGGCCGGAGCGGAGCTCCGAATGACACAGCTTTACGCATCAGCGGTTTCCCCCTTCTTCGCGGGCGCCAGCAGGCAGAGCATCCCGCCGAACCGCCACCCGGCGAACCCGCCGAGCAGCCCCAGCGCCGCGCTGAGCACGGCGGTCGTCGTCAGGTACCAGGCCGGCGGCACGTGCGCGCCGGTGTAGAGCAGCGCCCGCTGCAGGGGCAGGCTCAGCCCGAGCAGCAGCCCGGCGATCCCGCCGGCGACCACGGACACCCGGCCCGCGCGCCACCCCCGGCGTCGCCCGGTGAAGTAGACCAGCTCCATCAGCGCGGCGACCGGCAGCAACGCCATCGGGGTCAGCGACGGCATCGCCGGCACCCCGGAAATCGCGTCCCGCAGCGGCAGGCCGACCAGGTCCGCGTACGCCTTCGCCGCCCACGGCGAGAACCACCAGAACACCGCCTGCACGGCCGCGACCAGCGCCGCGGTGCCTGCCGCCCCGCCCGGACGGCGGGTGAACCCGGCGCCGACGGCGACCAGCAGCACCGCCATCATCGACGTCCCGATCGCGACGGCGTCGGCGTAGTCGTCCGGCACCTGCTGCAACCCGAGCGCCAGCACCGGCCCGAAGGTGAGCAGCACGGTCAGCGACGCCAGCGTGCCGAGCCGGCCCCAGCGGCGCTCCCGGGCCGCGGCGAACACCGCGGTCGTGCCGATCAGCGACACCGTGATCGACAGCAGCAGCCCGATGTGCGGCGGCGAGTCGATGACCGCGTCGAAGCCGTAGAGCCCGTGCCACCACTGGTCCCACAGCCCGTACAGCAGGAAGGTCGCCGCGCCGACACCGGAAACCAGGTAGCCCAGCGGGGCCGCGAACGTCCGGCCGAAGACGTTGACCACGCGCCCGCCGATCCGCGGGTCGACCGGCCGCCCCGCGCGCCGCGCCGTCGTCGTCAGCAGCACGACGGCGAGGCTCGCCAGGCCGACGACCGCGCTGCCCGCGTACAGGAACAGGTGCGGCAGCGTGAAGAACGTGTCCGGCCCGACGTCGTCGTGCCACTGGATGTCCCAGGTGAGCCCGACCAGCGACAACAGCGACCCGCCGAGCACGACGTTCGCCGGCAGCAACCCCGTCCGCGCCTGTTTCGCCACCGACGTGGTGCGCACGCCGGATGCGGTGAGATCCATGCCCCCTCCTTAATCGACCGACTACTTGACCAACACGGGAAAGACGATCTGCGCGGGCCCGCCGGGGCCGCGCAGCGAAACGGAAATCTCCCACTGCCCGGACATCGGCAGCCCGACGTCCGTGGCGCGGTACCGGCCGGGCCCGTCCGGCGCGGCGGGGACCGCCGGGAACGCGTGCCCCATCTGCGCCATGACCGGCGCGACCGTGACGGCGTCGGGCGTCGGCCCGGTCACCGTGACCACGATCGTGTTGCCGCCGATGTGGGGCTGTTCCGCGGAGAACTGGACGGTGTAGGGACCCGAAACCACCTGCTGGGCCGTGGGTTTCGCGTCGCCGCCACCCCAGAGCAGCCACGCGGCACCGGCCGCGACGACCAGGGCGACGACGGCGATCAGCAACGTGGGGCGTTTCACCGGCCGGCTCCGGTCGTCGGGACGTCGACCACGGCGGGCACGGTGAGCACCCGATAGCCGCGTTCGGCCTGCAACCAGATCCGGTACCGGCCGGGCTGGGCGAAGGTGTAGGTGAAGCTGACGTCCGGGCCGTATGCGGCGACTGTCTCATCAGGACGGTCTTGCTGGCCTGCGACCGGCGGGATCATGGCGTGGACGTGCGCCCACGTCGGTGCCTTGGCGGCGCTTTCGCCGACGGGGCCGGTGATCGGCCCGGCGATGATCAGGTGGCCGAGCATGCCGAGCCACGGCTGGAGGTCCTGGGCGGGGAAGCGCGCGGTGATCGTCGTCGGCGTCCCGGGACTGATGGTGAGGTCGACCGGCGTGCCGTCGATCGTCCGCGGCCCGGCGCCGGGTGGTTCGGGTGCGGGAGCGGCGGTGCCCTTGAGGTCCACTGTGGACCGAGCCAGCTGGACCCCGCCGCCGCGCCGGGCGAGTTCAGCCGCGACCGCGTACGTGCCCGTCTCCGGATCGGCGAGGTGGACGCGGTAGTCGCCGGGGCCGACGCGCACCGGGTGCAGGTGGCTCAGCCGGCCGGACGGCGAGACGAGCACCAGGTGCACGAGGGCGTTGTCGCGGACCAGCAGGTCGTCGGCCGGGCGGCCGGTGGCGCCGTCGGTGAGACTCAGCTCGAGGTCGTCGTTCCCGGCTCGGACGGCCAGGTTCACCGGCGGCCGCGAGTAATCCACTGTGGACAGCTGGGCGTTCGCGTACGGGTCGGTGACGTTGTCGAACGTCGGGTCCAGCTGGCTGCCGGGCGCGGGTGGCGGGGGAGTGCCCGCCGACAGCAGCGCCCCGGTGACGGCGACGGCGATCGCGGCGACCACGCCGGCGCCCGGGATGAGCGCGAACGCCGTCCGCTTGGCGCGCAGCCCCACGACCAGGGCGATGAGCAGGAAGGCGCCCGCGGCGACGAACCCGCCGTAGGTCGCCTTCTCCCACGGTGGGACCACCCGGGCGGGCACGATGAACGGGATCGTGGCGTTCCGCCCGGTGTCGTCGCTCAGCGAGAGTTCCCACGGTCCCGGTTTGTCGACTTGGAGATTTCCGGGGTAGACGCCCGGCGTGGCCCCGAGGACGACGTCCGCGCGTGAGCTCGGAACGCCGTCGGCCGCGACGGCCAGGTGCAGCGTGCCGGGCGCGGTGCCCTGGTGCGTCACGACGTCCACCCGCAGCGGCGACGGTGTGGTGTCGACGCGCCGGATGATCACGGTGAGCTCGCGCTCGCCGAGCGTCTGGGCGACCTGGACGTCGGTGCCGCTCGGTGCGCCGTCGGCGTGCGCGATCCCGCCGCCGGCCACGATCCCCAGTGCGGCCAGCAGCATCAGCAGTACGGCTCTTGGTTTGCTCCCCATCGTGTGCCGAACCTAACCGGTGGATCCGGTGGCGGGCGTCACGGCGGCGAGGGAACTCCGGTCCCCAGTTCGGGGGACCGGAGGCCCCGGGAGTCTCAGGGGCGGAGGAATTTCCGCAGGTGGGCGACCACTTCGCCGGGCTGCTCCTCGGGCAGGAAGTGACCGCACTCGGCGAGGGCTTGGCCGGTGACGTCGTCGGCGTACTCGCGCCAGATGTCGAGCGTCGGGAGGGTGCCGAGCAGGCCGTTCGCGCCCCAGAGGGCGAGAAGTGGCTGGGTGAGGCGCTTTCCGGCGGCGAAGTCGGCGTCGTCGAGGTCGGCGTCGTCGGGGAAGGAGGCGCGGTAGTCGTCGAAGCCGGCCCGGAGCGCGCCCGGCTGGGAGAAGGCGCGCACGTACTCGGCCTGCGCGTCGGCGTCGAGGGCGTGGCGCTGGTGGGTCCAGCGCTCGAAGAAGTAGCCGAGGTAGGCGGCGATGTTCTGGCCGGCCAGCAGTTCCGGCAGGTCGGGCTGGAGGTGGAAGAGCCAGTGCCAGTACCCCTTGGCGATGCCGGCGTCGAGGCGCTGCCACATCGCGCGGGTCGGGGCGATGTCGAGCACGGCGAGGCGTTCGACCTGGTCCGGGCGGTCGAGGGCCCAGCGGTGGGCGACGCGGCCGCCGCGGTCGTGCCCAACGACGGCGGTGGTGGCGAACCCGAGGTGCTCGGCGAGGGCGGCGATGTCGGCGGCCATGGTGCGCTTGTCGTAGCCGTTCTTCGGCTTGTCGCTGCGGCCGTAGCCGCGCAGGTCGGGGGCGATCACGGTGTGCGTCTCGGCCAGGGGGTCCAGGACCTGGTGCCAGCAGTGCGACGTCTGCGGCCAGCCGTGCAGCAGGAACAGCGGCGGGCCGTCACCGGCGCGCAGGTAGTGCAGGCGGATACCGTTCACGGTGGCCATGCTTTCTAACCGGTTCATAGGGTTAGACGGTAGCGCTGCTTCTAACTGTCTTCAAGGGTTAGAATGACGAGCATGGAGTGGGTCTTCGACGGCGGACGGCCGTGCCTCGACCTCGTCAACACGATGCGCAGCCGGCACGAGTCGGGCGTGGAGCTGCTGACGAGCCCGGACGCGCTGGCGGAGTGGTTCTCGCTGGCGGGCTTGACGACGGGCCCGGTGCCGGTGAAGGCGGGCAACGTCCTGGCGGCGAAGGCGCTGCGGGAGGCGATCGACCGGGTGCTGCTGCCGCCGGAGGAGCCGTCCTCGATGGACGTCGAGCTGGTGAACAACGCGGCAGCCTCGGCACCGGCACCCCCGCCGCGCCTGGCGTTGGCGGGTGGACAGCTGCGCCGCGAGGTCCCGGCCCCGAAGGACCCGGTGGCGGCAGCCTTCGCAGCCCTGGCGGCGGACGCAATCGACCTGGCCACGAGTGAGGCGGAGGTCCGAGTCTGCGCAGCCGACGACTGCGGCCTCCGGTTCTGCGACGCCTCACCCCGCCGCAACCGCCAGTGGTGCTCGATGTCCCGCTGCGGAAACCGAGCCAAAGCCCGAGCCCACTACGCCCGCACCGCTCCCCAGGCGAGGCAAGATGTGGACAACCCGGCCTAGTCACCTCCCTCACCACCGCATTCCGTCAGAGCCACCCGATACGCTGGAGACGGGGGGCGCCCCCGCGGGCCACCGCCCCTCAAATCCCACGTGTCGCCCTCCTCATCACGTGAGTTGCCCCTCCAGTCACGCGAGTTGCGCCTCTAATCACGCGAGTTACGCCTTCAGTCACACGAGATCGCTCTCCGATCACGCGGAATCGGCCTGCGATCACCCGAGTTCGGGCTGCGATCAAGCGAGATCCGCCGTCAATCACGCGAGTTCGGCCTGCGATCACGCAAGATCGCGCCTCAAGCACGCGAGTTGCGCCCTCGACCACCGAAGGCCCAGCCGAGCGGCGTCAAGACCGCTGCGCCGAGCCGGGGCCATTGCCGCCGATCAACCGGTCGTAAACCCTCGGATGCGCGCGGAACCACACGTTGAGCTTTCCGATCCACCGCATGTGCGCGGTCCGCAACCCGGCCGGGATCGGTGTCGCCACCAGCTGCACCGCCGCCGCGAAGCGGTCGAACCGCCGCTGGTCCCGCAACGTCCACTGTAGACTGAGGCGCTCGCGGAGGGCCGGCGGCAACGTCGCCCGGATCAGGAACATCTGGATCCGGGCGTGCCACCGCCACCACGAGTCGGGCAGCCACCGGACCGGCTTCCGCACTGTCCGGATCGTCTCGAAAAGCTGTTCGATCGCCGGATTCGTCGCAAACTCCGCCACCATCGCGTCGTAATACCGCTCGAAAGCCGCCCAATCCGGCGGCAAATCCCGCGAACGCACCCCCAGCATCCGCCCGATGTCACACATCTGCGCGTAGTACTCGTCCAGTTCCGATGTGGACAGACGCCGCCCGAAGAACCGTTGCGCATCAACCGGAACCTTCACCAACGTCGCATGCACCCACGCATACGCCGCGGGATCCAGCGCGCTGTACCGCCGCCCGTCCGTCACACCCGTGAACTTCCGGTGCAACGCACGCAACCGAGCCGCCTCGACGCGTGCGCCCGCCGGCCCTCCGTAGACGTAAATCGACAGCGATGCGCCCGTTCGCATCAGGCGCGTCCACGGGGCCGACGTGTAATCCGAGTGGTCCCGCACCCCCGCCGCGACGACCGGGTGGGCCACCTGGAGCACCAGCACCTGGCCGGCCAGCAGCCCGTCGCGGAAGTCGCCGAAGTACTTCCACGCCGCCGTGCCGCGGACGACCGGGCGAGCCATCAAGCTCCGCGCAGCAACATCATCAGCGGCTCGGCGACCGGCGTGTCCGTCTCGCCCGTCGCCAGGCGCCGCAGCTGCAACCCCGCGATCAGCGCCACCACCGGCCCCGCCAGCCGCCCCGGGTCGGGCACTCCCAACGCGCTGAGGATCGTCACCGCCAGTTCGTCGTACGCCGCGAAGCACCGCGAAGAAGCTTCGTGCAGCTCCGGGTCCCGCGCCGCCTGGAGGTACAACTCGTGCGCGCCGAGCTCGTCCGCGCCGAACGGCAGCTGCGCGATCACGTGCTCCACCACCGACGCCGCCTGCTCGACGCTCAGCCCCTCCGAGCGGTAGCCGTCCACGATCGCGCGGAGCTTCGCCGTCTCGTCCTCGACGAACAGCAGCATCGCCTCGCGCAGCAACGCCGTCTGGCTGGGGAAGTGGTAGGTCAGCGTCCCGAGGGAGACACCCGCGGCGGCGACGATCCGGCGGTTGGTCAGCCCGCCGACACCGTGTTCGCCGACGACGGTCAGCGCGCCGCGCAGGATGGCCTCCCGGGTGCTCACCAGCTTGTCGCGGGATGCCGCTCCGGCCACCGTTCGACCTCTTCCAGTTGCGCGGCAAGTGAAATCAGCCGCTCCTCGGCGTGCGACGGGCCGAGCAGCTGCGCGCCGAGGGGCAACCCGTCCGCCGTCTGCCCGGCCGGGACGTTGACCCCCGGCCAGCCCAGCACGTTCCACGGCCAAGCGTACGGGCACGCGGCGATCATGGCCTGGTCGGTCTCCCAGCCGGACAGCCCGTCGAACGTGCCGATCGCCGGCGGCGGGGTGGCGGTGGTCGGCGTCAGCAGGACGTCGACGCGGCCGAACACCGAGCCGATCCGCCGGTGCAGGCCCGGCTCGAGGGCACGGGCCAGCCGCAGTGCGGGGCCGGCCAGCAGGCGGCCGTGGCCGGCGTTGCTGCGCGTGCGGGGGTCGAGCCCGGCCCGATCGGGCACCCGCAGCGTCCAATCGCGGACGCCGGTGAGCGACCGCGGTAGGAAGGTCAGCCCGATCAGGCCGTAGTCCGGCTCGACCTCGACGATCTCGTGCCCCAGCCCGGCCAGGGACTCGGCGAGCCGGCGCACGGCGGCGTCGACGACCGGGTCGAGGCGGGTCTTGGTGGCGGTGAACGGGATCCGCGTGGACAGCCCGATCCGCAGCTTCCCGGGCTCGCGCGCGGCGGCCGCGCGGAACACGCCGGACGTCCCGGCGGCCGCGTCGAGCAGCAGGGCGGCGTCCTCGGTCGTGCGGGCCAGCGGCCCGAGGACGGTGAGGCCGTGGAACAGCTCGCCGTCGGTCGGGATCCGGCCGCGCTGGGTCTTGATCCCGACCAGCCCGGTCCACGCGGCCGGGATGCGCACCGAACCGGCGCCGTCGGACCCGAGCGCGGCCGCGATGACCCCCGACGCCACCGCGGCCGCGCTCCCGCCCGAAGAACCCCCTGGGGTGTGGCCGGTGTGCCACGGGTTGCGCGTCACGCCGAAGGCCGGGCCCTCGGTGAACGGCCACTGGCCCAGTTCGGGGGTGTTCGTCTTGCCGATGATCACCGCTCCGGCCTCGCGCAGCAGCGCGACCGCGGGCGCGTCGGCCGTCGCGCACGGGAATTCGCCGAGGCAGCCGAACGAGGTGGGCAGGCCGGTGAGGTCGACGTCGTCCTTGATCGCGACCGGCACGCCGAGCAGGGGAGCGCGCTCGCCGGCGGCCAGGCGGCGGTCCGCCTCGGCGGCTTCGGCGAGGGCTTCGTCGTCACGCAGGTGGCGGAACGCGTTGAGCGTCGGCTGGCTCGCGTGCGCCCGCCCGAGCGCGGCCGCCGTGAGCTCCGCGGAGGTGATTTCACCCGCGGCGAGCTGCGCAGCCTGGGTCGCGAGGCCGGTGAAGTCGAGGCTCGTAGCGGTCATGGTGGCCCCCGAAGGTTCTCGTTCGTTCGAACGAACGTTACCGGATACCGACGGTCTTTGGCTACTCGGCCGCTGGACGTTCGCGATGGCGTGCGCGAGGTCGGGCCGCACACTGAGCTCCGCTTCGCGGTGCTTTAACCCCCTATAGTGGTTAGAAAGCCGAGCCTGGAGGGCCGATGACGTTCGACTTCGCCGGATTCCCCGACGCCGCGCTGGCGGCGATTCCCCGCGTCGACCTGGGTGGCTGGCCGACGCCGCTGCACGAGGCGCCGCGGCTCGGCGAAGCCCTCGGCTTGCGCAACCTCTGGCTGAAGCGCGACGACGTCCACCCGCTCGGCGCCGGCGGCAACAAGCTCCGCAAGCTCGAGTACCACCTGGGCGCGGCCCAGGCGGCCGGCGCGGACACCGTGATCACCTTCGGCGCGCTCCAGACCAACCACGGCCGTCAAACCGCCGCCGCGTGCGCGAAGCTCGGCCTGCGCTGCGAACTCGTGCTGACCGCCAAGGTCCCGCGCGACGGCGAGGCGTACGAACGCGGCGGCAACCTCCCGCTCGATAAGCTGTTCGGCGCGACCGTCCACGTCTGCGCGGACGGCGAGGAGACCGGCCGCACGTATGACCGGCTCGTCGCCGAAGCCCAGGAAGACGGCCGGAAGGTCTTCACGATTCCGGTCGGCGGCTCCAACGACCTCGGCGCCCTCGGCTACGTCCGTGCTACGTACGAACTCGCGAAGCAGCTGGAAGAACGCGGCATCGAGCGCGCTCACCTCGTCGTCCCGCACGCCAGCGGCGGCACTGCGGCCGGCGTTGTCCTGGCCACCGCGCTGCTCGGCGGCCTCGGCGTCGGCGTCGCCTGCGTCAGCCACCCGCTCGACGAGGCCACGGAGAACCTCCGCGACCTCGTCGACGGCGCGGCCAAGCTCCTCGGCGTCGAGCCGCCGCCGTCGCCCTTCCCGCACGCGAGGCTGGGCGATTCCACCCTCGGCCCCGGTTACGGCATCCCGACCGACGCCGTCTGGAACGCGTTACGGCTCTTCGGGCGCACCGAGGGCGTGGTGCTCGATCCGGTCTACACCGGCAAAGTGGCCGCCGCGCTGGTCGAATGGGCGGGCCATTTCGCTCCGGACGACCACGTGGTGTTCCTGCACACCGGCGGCATGCCCGGCCTGTACGGCTACGCGCCCGAATTCGCGGCGGCCGTCGAAAGCTGACTCCAGCCGGGCCGCCAGCCACAGCAGCGTTCCCAGCAGCACGACGTCGGCGAGCAGCAGCAGCCGTTGCGTGACGCCGATCGGGAAGGCGTCGGAGATTTCGCGGAACGGCGTCACCCCGGCCTCGCTCAGCCGCACGAACACGAAGCTCAGGGCGAAGAGCGCGAACGCGCCCGCGGTCAGCCGGATCGACCGGACCAGCGCGACGCGCTCCGACCGGCCTTTCAGCGGCTCCAGCAGCGAGATCGCCGCGCCGGGCAGGCTGCAGAACGCGACCAGGCACGCGTAGAGGTGGATTTCGCCGCTCACCGGGTCGGGCGCCTCGGGGTAGCTGGCCGGGAAGATCGCGGCCGCGGCCAGCCCGAGCGCCCACAACGCGAGCAGCAACCGGGTCGTCCGCGACAACGGCACGCCGGCGACCTGCAGCGCGCCGAGCACGGCGAGCGACCCGATGGCCAGCGAGAGCACGCTCGCCGCGAGCATCCCTTCGCCGCGGTCGGTCACCGTGTAGCTCGACAGCGTGTCATACACCGGATTGCGCGAGCTGACGATGTGCAGCACCACGGCGGTGAACAGGCCCCACCCGATCGCCGCTACCGCGACGAGCCGCCACGGTCTCGTGCGCTTCCCCGTTTCCGTCCCCATGCGTCCAGGTTCGCGGGAAACGCGACCGCCGTGATCAGGGAAGACCCTGATTCGGCCCCTGATTGAAGTCCACGAGGACGAGCGCCTGGTCGTCGTGCCGCTTCGGCCGGGGCCAGCGCTCGCCGTCCGGATCCTGCTTTTCGGCGGTGCGGACGGCATCGAGCACGGCGTCCGGCCCGTCGCCGCGGGTGATCGCCAGAACTTTGCGCCAGTCGAAAAGTTCGTATTGGTCTACGCCGATGGACACACCGTCGCTGGCAAGCAGCACCGCGTCGACATCGGCCCGCGGCCAGCTGCGCCGGACCGAGTGGGCAGCGGCCCCCGGGACGGCTTCGGCGACCCAGAAGCCGTCGTGGGCGTTGCGCCGGCGCCGGACGTCGGCGCCGGTCTGGAGCAGCCCGCGTCTTCGCAGCCGGGTCAGCCGGTCGTCCGAGACGACGTCGACGCCGAAGCCGCCGAACCCGACGACCGGGCTATCAGCCAGGACGAGCGCATCGACCCGGTCTTCGAGCCAGCGCACGGCCGCAACCGTGCTCGACGGCGAACGTTGCGGCTGTAGTTCGTATTCGGCGGTGAGGGCGGCGATCGCGCTGGTCAGCACCTCGGTCAGGTCGGCGTCCGGGGCCGCGCGGAGGTCGTCGGCGAGGCGCCGGGCCAGGCGTTCGGCGTACCAGCCGCCGGGCGGGTGCGAGGGATCCGAAGAAGTGGCGCCGTCGAGGACGAGCACCGCGTTGTCCAGCACGACGACGTGGTCCTCGGTGGGGCGTGGGTGGCCATCGGCGCCCACCCCGGCCCGTTCGGCAATCGCGATCTCGGGCATCACCCGACTGTACGTCGCCCGTCCGGCACGTTCGCGCTGAGCGGGGCTCGGTGAGCCGGCACACTTGCCCGCCCTCCGGCGAAATCGGAGCGCCCTTTCGCAGCTGCTTCACCGGCTCGAACGAGACGCGGACGCCCAAGCCAGCACCCCACCCAGACCTGCCCCGCCACCCCGATCCGAAGCCAGCACGCGGACGGTGGTGCCGGGTCAAGGCACGCTTTCCCGCCTTGACGCGGTACCACCGGC